>JAJZAR010000181.1 GCA_021799315.1 Thermoplasmata archaeon
TTATCACAAATATTGAACATGAATTCAGGAGACCAACAATATCTTCATCAGAAGGAGTGAGATAATAATCAACAAAATCTGGCAGATCTTTTTTGTTAAGATTACCATAAGCACATATGTCAACATTATCTATAGTATTGTGAATCTCGGTCATAGTTGCAATGGCCGTACCCGGATCCTTCTGTTCGCCAGATCTCGCAATGAAGATGACCTTCTTAGGGTTTCTAGATTCAATTGAATTCAGGAGGCGGTAAACCGATAAATCAATTGCCATGTTAATCTTTTTCGAGCCTGGAAAGCGTTTGACCACATCTTCATTTATGAATAATCTTTTTGGGAATTTTTTATAGGCTTCCAAGGCTAAATTTGAATATTTTCCGGAATATAGGCTGGCTGTTTCATCTATTTGAGAAAATAATATTATCTTTTCAAGCGGTATATCGAGTGATTTTAACTGGTTGGCATTGATGAAATTGGTGGCGATGAACATATAGCAACTATATTTTTTAATGTCTGATCCTTTTATAATTTTCACATTCCTATTGATTTTTAAATGCGGTGGTGATCTAATAAAGTATCTAAAGAGAGGATTGAAAAGCCTGTACGTAAGTGGAGAATCATTGAATTTCAGAAAAAACCGCTGAAACCAAGGGGTTGCGGCATCTTTATTAAGAACTCGAGTCCAGGGCTCCCTCGGCAATGAAATTGCCCCTATCCTATATCCTTTCTTCTGCAAGGTATTCACCAGAGCAACAACAATTCTTGAGCCTCCTGAGCCAGCAAGTGGGAGGCCATTCACTGCAAATAAAAGGTCAAAATCATTTTTGTCTGAACTTTCCGTTCCCTGGGTTGCTGTCACGTTACCGGTATATCGCCTATGTTATATTTGCTTTCTTTAATTATCCAAACTTAAGAGGGAAGATGGTGGTACTCAATAATTCATTACTACGGACTTTCAACAGTGTACGCCTCTGGATATACCTTAATACTGACTGACAGAGAGATCAGCCTCAGGGACAAGTCCTGATAATAAGGAGAAATACTGTAATAGTGTATAAAGAGGCGACACGGTTTGGGAATTCAAGTATGGTTGATGTTGCTAGAGAGTATATTGAAAAGAGAGCCTGAATTTTATACTACGGAATCAGGACTTTCGCCCCGGATTCGAACTTTGATAGAAATTTTCGAACATAAAATTTAATATCGTTTAAAATAAAGCCTGTTGCAAACTCGTACTGGAACAGTAGAAATATATCTTTGACTTCAACTTTAAACTCATTTAATCTGACACTGGAGTAACCCAATGCTAATGATCTTTTTAAGAGAAGAGCTCTATTCTGTTTTTCAAGGTTAACTGATTTTCCTTTGAAATAATCCAGCCAGAATTTACCTTCTTTGAAAGCTAACGCAGCTAGTTCTTCCTTGAACAAAAAAGAAGTACTATTGTCGGAATGCTTCCGAATGAAGGTCAATGGCTCATTTATATGGATGCACTGCATTCCCTTAATCAAAACCATAGGGAATATTACAATATCTGGCAGTATCTGTATATTTCTGATCGCTTTAGCATCCAGTGCGCTCCGCTTGACAGCGATGGAACTCATGTTTCCAGATAAATGCCAGAATTTTTTTGAAAAACTAATGAAGCTTTGATGATCCATCCAAGAAAAATCAATGCGTTCAACAGCTTTCTCATTAAGAAGGATGTGATTAGATTCCAAGGCATTATTATGAACATAACCAACTCTTTCATTTGAGAAAAATGGAAGAACAGTTTCAATTTTTGCTGGAAGGAAGCAATCATCATCTTCAAGAAAAAAAAGTAGTTCTGAATGAGATGCGTTAATCCCAAGATATAACTTCTCTCCTACACTTCTATCTTCAGTGTAAATCACATTATCAGCATTAAGGTTCAAGGAAGAAATATCGGTATTTGAAATGATAATAATCTCTAAGTCATTTCTAGACATCCCTGACTGTGTTATAACGGACTGTACAGATTCCCTTAAAAAAGTTGTTCTTCTGTAAACTGTTATGATTATACTAGCAACAGGCATCATGTGCTAAATCTTCAATTAGTTAATAACTTGATCTCCCTGCTTTTACTATCACGATATCTTTTCTGTAAACGCCGGTCAAGATTTGTGCAAAATCACTGGGATAAAATTGCTCCACCCCGTATAACTTTTCGCTCATTCTTTTCACCTCTTCTTTCTGTCAGTAAAGAATTCTTTCCCCTGTCCTTCAGCCTGTATGACTCGCCCTTGATGTTGATGACAGTGCAGTGATGGATTATCCTGTCAAGGTGGATTGTCCCAAGGAATACCTTGGGAGAACCGTATACATTGTAGTGGTATGAACAATCCAACCAGACTCCTGACATCATTGAGCGCTCTGGAACGCTTCACCAACGACGCCCTGAGACTCAAGCATGATCCGGGATACCTGAACGGATTCCATTTCAACCACGAATTATTGAAAGCAGCAGTTGCCAGCACGTATCTGGAAACCGTCGGTGACAGTGCGGATTCAATACATCTGGCAATAGAACATTATCCTGTCAATGATACAGTTAAAGGCATAAGGGATTCCCTGTTTTCCCGCATATCAGCACTGTCCAGGAAATCCATATCTGATAATACATATCCCATTATGATCGCATTCGACTACACCCACGAGGATTTCTATTGTGATCGTGATTCCCTGTGGATACATGGATGGACTGGCGATCATGGTGTTACTGGGAGATTCTCATATCTCACTGCCAGTATTGTGAACAAAGACCTGAGGCTTCCCATGGTGTCAGTACCATCACCAATGGGCAATGACACGCCATCTGAGATCTCAGCAATTCTTGATCTTCTCATATCTCTGTTGGGCCATATAGACCTGTTACTGTTCGATCGGGGATTTTATTCAAAGGAACTGATCATGTCATTGAACCAACGGAAAATGAACTACCTCATATTCGTGCCCAAGAATCCACAGGTGAAGGAAGAGTTCTCATACATGTACCAGAACCAGAAGAAAGTGATACTGCATGAATTCTCCATATACAGTGAAGGCAAAAAGATCAGGGATTCCATCCACCTTGCATTCCTG
>JAJZAR010000182.1 GCA_021799315.1 Thermoplasmata archaeon
AGGGCTTGGAATATCGCCTTCAAGGATAGTTCGTTCCCTTTTAAGTGATGGATCTGGAAGTGGAATTGCTGACAAAAGTGCCTTTGTATATGGATGGAGCATTTCTGAAAACAACTCCTCGGTATCCGCAATTTCTACTATTTGACCAAGATACATAACTGCCACTTTATCCGACATCATTCTGATAACATGAAGATGGTGAGAGATGAATACATACGAAAGCCCCCTATTCTGCTGCACGTCCCTTAAAATATTAAGAATCTGAGCCTGCACAGAAACGTCAAGTGCTGAAGTAGGTTCGTCAAGAACAAGCATTATTGGCTCTATGCTTATTGCCCTGAGAATCCCTATTCTCTGTCTTTGCCCACCGCTGAACTCGTGAGGGAAACGATAAAGGTGATCCTCACTTAGACCGATTTCTTCAATCAGAGCTTTTTCCTTTTCAAGTATCTCCTCTTCTGAATAATTTGTAAGCAGTTTCATTGGTTCGGCTATTATGTCTTTGATCAATTTTCTGGGATCCAGTGAGCTGAATGGATCCTGAAACACCGGCTGCATCTTCTTTCTGTAATTCTTCAGTTCCCTTTGACTCATTTTAGTTAGAGAATATTGGGAGCGATATTTCCCAACTTTCTGCCTCAGTGAAGCATATTCCTCCTCTTCAGATGGGGTTCTGTTTTTTTTAATATGGAGATCATGGAACTTCTCTTCTGTCCGGATTATATCATCCATTACATCCTGGGGAAGATCAAAGTAAACATCTCCATCTGTCGGTTTTGTTAGATGAAGTATGGTTCTACCCAGTGTGGTCTTTCCACATCCAGTTTCCCCAACTACACCTAGAGTCTCCCCACTTTTCAGACTGAATGTAACGTCGTCCACAGCTTTTACGGTGCCGGTTTTCTTAAGCCCGTTGTTTATATCGAAATATTTCTTGAGATGTGATACGTACAGTAAAGTCCTGTTTTTTTCGCTCATGCATTCTCCTCCACTTCATTTGAATAAAGGAAGCAGGCCACCTTGTGTCCGTTCTCCAGCTGTACCAATTTCGGTTTTTTCTCTTTGCATATGTCCATTGCAAACTTACAACGTGGATGAAACCTGCAGCCTGAAGGCGGGGTAATTAAGTTGGGTACACTGCCAGGTATTGTACTTAATTTCATGTTTCGTCTTTCCTTTCCAAATTCCCTTGGGATGGATGAGAGGAGCCCAGTGGTATAGGGATGTTTTGGATTGAAAAATATAGAATTCACTGGGGCCTCTTCTACAAGATTTCCCCCGTACATCACGCCAACACGATCACACATTTCTGCTATTACAGCCAGATCGTGTGTGATGAACAGAATGGATGAACCAGTCACATTTTTCAGATCTTTAATAAGATCAAGTATCTGGGCTTGAGTTGTAACGTCGAGAGCGGTTGTAGGTTCATCAGCAATTAGCATTTTTGGATTCGTGGCAAGAGACATGGCTATCATGGCTCTCTGCTGCATGCCACCACTGAGCTCGTGAGGGAATGAGTCCAGCGTCCTTTCTGGCTCTGGAATATTAACCATTTCAAGCATTTCAATTGCTCTGTTCCTTGCAGCAAGATGGAATGGCCGTTCATATTTCCCCTTAAGAAATCTTCTCATTATTTTGTAACTGAAGAATCTTGAGCCTACTGATTTCTTAAGTTCTCTGATGTTATCCTGGATTGCATCAATTTTTTCCCTACTGTTCTCAGATTCAGCCTGTATGAGGTCACGGTTTAGCTTGAAAAGATCCTCTTGATACTTATAAAAGTCCCTAGCTTCACCTATTGCCATAAGATCCACTTTCTGATTGCTTTCGTTGATCAGAGAGATTATTTCCTTGGATATCACCGATGAATCGTTATTAGAAAGAACCGCTTCATAAATCCTTTCATCGAGTTCCGCGACTCCATAGTTCCTGCACCATACTCTAACAGCACCTTTTTTTTTGTATGGATCAGAAATCGTCGAGGAATAATCGAGAAAGTCCCTAATATCGTCTTCTGATATCTGGGACCTTCTTAAAATTGCATTTGCAATTTCAATTCTTGAATGGAGCAGGATTGCCTCTTCAATCTGGCTCCCTATGCTGAGAACAGGATTTAGAGACAGCGATGGTTCCTGGAATATCATGGATACCGTTTTGCCCCTAATCTGAGATAGAATGAAATTATGTCGTTTAATCATTCGTTTATTTCTCTTTATTTTTACATTAGTCTCGCTCTTTATAGTAACCTTAGATAGTTTTCGAAGATCAGATAGTATATTGAAGCCATCAATAAATACACTTCCCGCCATTATTTTCCCTGGTGGATCAGGTATCAGGTCCATTATAGAACTGGCAGTAACACTTTTACCACAACCACTTTCACCAACAAGTCCAAATATTTCTCCTCGCCTGATGCCCAGTGTAACACCATCCAAGGCTTTTACAATGCCCTTGGAAGTAAAAAACTGTGTCTTAAGACCTTTAACTTCAACAAAATAATCCTGAACATTCGGCTCAGTTTTCCTTGTATTCTCCTGTACTGACTCCATATTTATCTCCTCAACCTTGGATCCAAAACATCTCTGAGCCCATCACCCATTAGATTGACAGCCACCGTGAATATTAGGAGAAAAACTCCTGGAATGACCACTGGCCACCACATTATCATTCCACTCGGTGTGGTATAAGTAAAGAATACCTGTCCCCAATTGATCATCTGCCCAAGCTCTGGAAGAAGGGGATTTCCTTTATTCAAACCGATGTAATCAAAAGATGCGAATATCAATACTATGCTCCCGAGGTCAAGTGAGAATTGCACGAAAGTTGGTGAAAGAACATTTGGTATAATGTGGGAAAATATGGTCCTTATCTTTGACGAACCAGAAGCTGTTGCTGCCTCAATAAATTTAAGGCTGCGAACAGATAGAGTTAAACCTCTTGTTAGACGTGCATATATGGGCCACCAGATTATGATAAGAGCTATAACGACGAAGAAGAGCGATTCACCTAGTACAAAAGTAATCGCAATAACAAGAATAAGTGAGGGGACACTGAAGAATATGTCTGTTATCCTCATTACCGTTTCATCCAAGA
>JAJZAR010000183.1 GCA_021799315.1 Thermoplasmata archaeon
AGCATCAATCAGGGAGCAGTGCTCAATAGGATCACGAAATATAATCGCAAGGTATGTTACAGTTAACTATAACACATCAGTAGGTGATAATACAAAAATTATGGATGGAACACACATAACGGGTAATGCAAGGATTGGTAATGATGTTTTTATAGGAATGTTAGTCTCCACAGCTAACGATAACAATTTAGTGGGAAGAACTTATTCTGAAAAAGATATTGGTCCAACAATTGAGGATGAAGCTACTATAGGAGAAGGTGCCTCTATTCTACCAGGTCTTACATTAGCCCATGGTTGTCTAATAGGAGCAGGATCAGTAGTTACCAAAAACGTTCCGGAAAGGGCTGTCGTAATGGGAGTTCCTGCTAGAATCATTAAATATATGGAAAAATGATGTCGCCGAGTTTGCTGTGCAATTCATAAGGAAACATCCGGCGTTTCGATCTGTGGATGGGAAATAATTGTTGGGATATTAGGAAACGTCTATTATATATTAAACGGTTAGGTTAATCAAACGGTCTCAGCATTATTTCCTATTGAGGCGTCTTCAACTATCCTAAACTGAAACTGGTCATCCACATTAGACACCATGCCATGCTTATTTAAAGAAGTTTTGGATTTTCTCAACCACATTTTCAATTTCTTCTGGATTAAGTTCTGCGAACATCGGCAAAGAAAGCTCTGTCGACGCCGCTTCTTCAGAGTTGGATAAGCCCATTTTATCTAAAACTGAAACATCCTTATAGTATTTCTGAAGATGTACCGGCACAGGGTAGTGGATTCCAGTCTCGATGCCTTGTTTGCTTAAGTGAGTTCTCAGCCCATCTCTGTGCTTAGTCAAGATGGAAAATATATGATAAACACTACTTGAATTCTCAGGTATCTCCTGAAATTTTATCTCTTCTATATCCTTCAACATATTCCTATATTGTGATGCTATTCTGACCCTGGCGGCATTCCATTTGTCAAGGTATTGCAGTTTGACAGAAAGTATTGCAGCCTGAATTGGATCAAGCCTGCTGTTCCATCCCAAGAGATCATGTCTGTATTTCTCTCTCTGGCCATACTCTCTAAGTAAAGTAATTTTATCAGCAATTTCAGAATTGTTTGTTGCAATAAATCCTCCATCTCCTGCCGCTCCAAGATTTTTAGCAGGATAGAAGCTGAAACATGATATTTCACCTATTGAACCTGCTTTTTTTCCATTTATTATTGCACCGTGGGCCTGTGCAGCATCTTCTATAACAGAGATTCCCTCATCGTTGGCTATTTCCATAATCTCAGCCATATTCGAAGGAGAACCATACAGATGAACAGGAATTATGGCTTTTATCCCAGTTCTAATTGCTGATCTTAACCTGTCCGGGTCCATTGTTAGAGTATCAGGATCAATGTCAACAAAAACCGGGGTAGCTCCCACATGGAGAATTGCATCTGCAGTGGATACAAAAGTGAACGGTACAGTGGCTACCTTATCGCCCTTACCGATGCCAAGAGACTGAAGTGCCATTATCAGGGCATCTGATCCAGATCCTACACCCAAACCAAACCTTGTACCTAGATATTCAGAGAATTCTCTCTCAAAATTTGCGACCTTTTCCCCTCCGATGTAGCGTCCAGACGAAAGAACCTCATCGACATTTATATCTATCTTATCTTTTATGGATTCATACTGCCGTTTCAAATCAACAAATCTGATGTTTGCCCCACTCATTTTCAGCTATCGCTAATTTGCTTTAATATTTATCTCTCTTCCTCCTTCGTGAATGGATTTAAGGACAGCTTCGATGGTTGGTATGACCATTTTCGCTCTTAGAATTTCGTCCCTGTCTCCCTGTTTGTCATCAGTTACAACCGCTTCAAGAAATGTGTTAATCATATTCATAAGAGGTTCGGTTCTGCTGGAATCAATTTTTTTGATATACTGATTCGTTGTCATCCTATTGTAGGCCACTTGATTTACACCTTCTAGAATTCCATCATCAAACCTGATAAAACCCACTGGCAAATCTTTGTTTGTTTCGTCAAAGAGGTACATGGACATGTCAGTAATTACGGAAGTTCTCCTGACCTTGTAAGGGAATACCCAGTTCAGTTCTACATTTGCAACTAAACCTGACGCATAATGTATATCACAGCGAGCAATATCCTCATGATTCATTTTTAAAGGGTAATATCCTGTGCAACACACGGAGACAGGCATACCAGTCCCTAACAGATCAAATATCGTAAGATCATGCGGCAGAAGATCCCAAACACACCCGACATCTTTTCTCACAGGACCGAGCGCCATTCTCCATGAAGCTATAGAATTTATTTTCTCGCCGCTCTCCAGAACACTCCTGGCAAATGATCTGACCATGTCATTGTATGCATAAATATGCCCAGGGAAAAATAAAGTGTTCGATGGTTTTTGTGACAATACAGCATTGAGATCGGAGGAAGAAAGAAATGCAGGTTTCTCCACAAATGAGTTCAAACCTTTTTTTAACGCCTCAAGGACGATTTCCTTGTGTGATTCCGCAGGAGTAATAATGAACACAGCATCCACACCCCCCTCATCAATGGCCTTTTCAGGTTCATTAAAAAATGAAGTATTATCAGGGATGAAATCTCTGACATTGCTATTCGCATCGCACACATAGGAAACTTTTACACCTTCAAGTTCAGAAAGCTTCTTGTAATAGAGCCTCCCCCAATATCCAAATCCGAAAAGACCCACCCTGACTTCACTATTATGACTGTACATTAGCAGTATAGCCTCATAGGAGCTTTAAAATTTGTCTAGACCTCTCATCATAGGTGTATCTGTTGTGACATTTCTTTTGTCCGTTGGATGCTACTGCATAAAAAATATCGGGATTTTCTATCAAGTACTTTATTTTTTGTGCAGCATCTTCCAGAGAATCATACACCAATATCTCACTCCCCTCCGTAAAGAAATTAGTGACATCCTCGGCTCTGTCACTCAGCAAGACACCGCCGCTGCCTGTTACCTCAAAAGTTCTCATGTTTGGGCCATAGGCTAAATCCTGATGTATGTTCAGTATGACGGAATATGACTGTATCCTGCGGACATACTGCGGGCCTA
>JAJZAR010000184.1 GCA_021799315.1 Thermoplasmata archaeon
TGCTCAAGACTCACAAAGGTACATATGTTATACATATAAAATTATTCTTTATTGATTCTTGAAAAAAGCGGATTAATGGCACCTGCGGCTTAGTTCAAAATTTATTGTTTGCATCTTTAATGGAAAGGGTTTTCTGACATGGTTCAGTGTCAGTATTTAAGCAGTATATACTTTTAATCGCATATGGTTATATACCCGAAATGGACATTGAATCCAATAGGTATCATGACGAAACGCTCGTGGGAGAGCTTTCTAATAAGCAGAGAACGATGAAAGCATCATCATTGTTCTTTCTATGGTTTGGATCAAACCTTACAGTAGCTGACTTTGTCCTCGGGGTGCTTATAGAATCATACGATCTGTCTATATTTTACACAATCATTGCACTGGTCATTGCCAATGTAGGTGGAGCCCTGCTTGTTGCAGTTATGAGCTATCTCGGACCGAAAAGCGGAAAGGGCCAGATGGAGATATCCAAGGGATACTTTGGAGAGAGAGGAGGTAAAGCATTTTCAGTGCTCCAATTCATGAACACCATAGGATGGCTTTCTGTAAATTTGATTATTTCTGCAAGAGCACTCGAGTTCGTAATGACAAATAAAAACAGTTTGTCCTTCTCAATTTTTGGCGTCAGTGCATTCGAAATTCTAGCTCTTATTCTCGTAATGGTCTTCATCTCTCTAACTGTTATATATGGTCACAGATCCATAAGAGCGTTTGAAAAGGTTATGTCTGTAATTCTTGGAATAATGTATCTATTTCTTGCTCTTTCCATCTTTCTAAACCCCACACATTTTATCTCATTATACTCAGGAAAATTTAGCGTTATAGCTTTTGCCTCTGTCATAATGCTTGCCTTTTCTTACGTGATGTCCTGGGGGCCCTATGCAGCTGATTATTCGCGCTATGTAAGAAAGGGAATCACTGGAGAAAAAGCATCTTCAATGTATACTTTATTGGGCGCCGGGCTGGCATCATTCCTTGTGGAACTCATAGGCTTTTACGTTGCAATAGATTTGAATTTAGACGGAATCTTTACCAATTCGTTATTTGTCCCTCTTCTTGGAGGTCTCTGGTTTATTGGTTCTATGACTCTCTTCCTGGGAGGGCTTTCAGCCAACGCTTTGAATATTTATTCAAACCTTATGTCCATTCGATCTCTTGGATTCATCTCGGCAAGGAAGTATATTATCACGGCGGTGGGCATTCTCACAATCATACTGGGCTTCATTTTCTACACTGACTTTTCCTCATATTTTGAAGGGTTTCTTTATGTGCTTGATTATTGGATTACTCCCTGGATAGGTGTTATGATAGGCGAATTCTATATAGCCAGAAATTTAAGGATATTCAATGGTAAAATGAACTGGAATCCCATAGTTGCCTACCTGCTCTCCATAGGCTTTTCCATCCCATTCATGGACACAATTCAGTATTATTTCGGATTGAGCATTCCACTTTATGGTATAACATCCGGCGTAGACTACAGCTATATCATATCATTCGCCCTTGCAATATTGCTCACCGCATTATTTGAAAAACGATGTAATCTGAACAGGAGGCGTTCCGTTAAAACGCAGGCCCATTCAAATGTGGAATAAATGTAGGTTATTGGTTGAGGACACTCTCGCCCTTGGGGACTTCCACTGAGAGCAATTCCTTGGAGAGTATGGAACGTGGAAAAATATTGGAAGCTTCTTTTTGAAGTACTTCAGGCTCTTCTATTCGTGGGCTGTAATGGTAAAGATACATTGTTCCGACATCCGCCTTCAGGGCAATCTCCGCGGCCTGTCTGGAGGAAGTATGACCAAATTCATTCACCTTTGGTTCCAGCGATGAGTCAGTGGTTGTTTCGTGTATGAAAATGGTAGTATTCTTTGCGAATTCTATCATTTCAGGGTTTGGTCTTGTGTCCCCTGAATAAACCATGGATCTCCCAAGTCTTATACCTGAAGAAACATCCTCCAGTTTGATGGTCTTCCCATGAAATTCCAGAAATCCATTTTTTCTTAACTGCTCAAGTGAACGGGAAGGGACACCTATCTCTTTGGCTTTCTCCGGGTCGATCTTTATCAAATCATGTTCATCGATCCTGTATGAAATTGCCGGAACAGGATGGTCTGCCTTGAGCGTTTTTACTTCAAAATATGGCGTAGACACCGAACCGCCGAATGGAATTTCTTCCACAACTATGTCAAACCCCAGTGTAAAATAGCCTGTATTGAAAGCCCTAGACAATACACTTATGGCACCGGGTGGGCCATACACCTTCAACGGTTCGGTTCGTCCATTGAAGGACATGCTCTGTACCAGTCCAAGAACTCCAAGAAAGTGGTCACCGTGAAAATGAGAGAAGAAAATAGCATTTATTTTCATGAATGAAATTCCACTCTTCATAAGTTGTTTTTGAGTTCCTTCTCCGCAATCAAACAGGCAAAGGTAGTCATCAACCTGCAAAGCAACTGAAGGCATAGCTCTTCCTGGCATTGGCCATGAACCTCCTGTACCAAGAAATGTTATTTTGAAAAGAGAAGCCATAGGATCGAAATACCTTTTATGTTAAAAATATATTTGAATTAACCCTAACTCACCATATATTTGGCCATTGTGTTTATTAGCCATGGTATTTCGGGATATAAGGTCTGAGTCGACTTTTTAAGGATAGGATCTGGTGGACATGTCTTTTTTTAATTTACTCGAAGTGAGACATTTTACGTATCTGTTCAGCAATGAGCAGCCCATAGGTTCCCTATAACCTGATTTTGATGAATTCCATACAAAAAACTTTATGTTATAATTAGAATCCAGTTGCGTGAATATTTTTGTATTAGCCACTGCCAGTTCTGGAGGATCTTCCTCAATACTACAGAGTTACGGAGACACAATTGTTGTGGTGGTAATATTCATTATGCTCATCTTCAGAAGGCTCAGAAGAGGCATCAACGGTTCTGTATACAGTGATGCCAGAGTGATTAGATCACCAATTGTGATGGCACTCCTCTTTGCATTTTTCAGTGTTGATCTTGTAGGGTATCTATCCTATCTTGGCATAACTTTGATCATAATAATTCCCGGACTCATGTTCGG
>JAJZAR010000185.1 GCA_021799315.1 Thermoplasmata archaeon
CTTATCTGTACATATCACCTGAGTGGACCCTAAAGTCTCCACTGCAGAGATGTTTCTTATGAGGGCCTGTTCCTTTGCCATTTTATAAGCTCCAATGGCAAGGCTTCCTGTCAGAACTGCAGGGAGAGCTTCAGGTATCGCTGCCACGGCTAGGGCAACACCGAAAAGTAGCATTGCGATCACATCATCAAGGGTGACTGTTCCAGTGAGGTAATATTTCTCCGCCAGTGTGGCCGCGACAAGTATAACGGCAACAAGTAAAACCACAATCCCTATCTTCTTTCCTATCTCATTCATGCGTTTCTCAAGGTTGGAGGTTGTATTCAGGCTCCTATCTATTACTTTATCTGCAATCTTTCCAAGTTCTGTATTCATTCCGGTGGCAATAACAACAGCAGTTCCTCTGCCATCTGTAACCGATGTTCCGGAATAGAGCATATTTGTCCTGTCAGCAACAGGCGTATCCTGTTCGAGTTTCAAGGTTGACTTTAAAACCTGTGTTGATTCGCCTGTGAGAGCAGCTTCATTTACGAGAATGTTGTATGATTCCAGCATACGCATGTCTGCAGAAATTTTATCTCCTGCAGCCACTGAGACCACATCTCCCGGTACAATCTGGTCAATATCTATCTCCATGGGTTTTCCATCTCTCACAACACTGACACTGGTATTTTGCATGTTTTTCAAGGCAGAAAGAACCTTTTCAGTTTTTCGCTCCTGGGAGAAACCAATTGCGGCTACAAGAATAACGATCATTATGATGACAACTGCATCTACCGCCTCTCCAAGTGCAAAGGAAAGAACGGTAGCAATGAGCAGGATCACAATTAGAGCATTGTTGAACTGGGAAATAAGGATGCTCAGAGAAGAAGGCCCTTTCTCTTTCTCAATCCGATTCGGTCCGTATTCCATTATTCTCCTTTGCGATTCCTCTGATGATAGTCCCGTTTCTTTATGAGTGTGCATAAGGTCAAGGACTTCCTCTACACTCATGGTGTGGTACCGATCTAACGATCCGCCGACTTTATCTCCTGGCATCTCCGAGCCATATTCTCTATTCACAATGTCGCCTAATAAAAACCTTATCAGTCATGGTAAACATGCATATTCTTATTAAGTTTGAGTTTATGTGTTTTTACTTAAGAAATGATTGACTTATCCTATGGTTCTCTGTACTCTCTTGGTTATATAGGAATTTTTGCCATAAGTTTACTTGCGAGCCTCATTGTGTTCATCCCTGTCCCGTATCTTTTCATAATACTCTTCGCTGCATTGAGTGGAAAATTTGATCCTCTTTTGTTGGTCATTTCAAGTGCAAGCGGAGCCACTATTGGTAAAATGATCCTGTATCAATCATTCTACAGTGGTTCAAGAATAGCAAAACCTCAGACAAGAAACAATCTAAACGCGTTTCGTGATTTCATTTCAAGGTATGCATGGATAGCCGTCATGATTGCCGCCGCAACACCTTCTCCTGACGATATTGTTTATGTTCCACTTGGGATAGCAAGATATAGCAGAATGAGGTTTTTCTCTGCTCTACTGGCGGGAAAAATCATAATTACTGTATTGACAGTTTATGGTGCCTCAATTCTTACCAGTTCGGTTTTCGGTTCCATATTTGTGGGAGGTAACACTTCAGATATACTCTGGCTGATTTTCATCGGCATTGTGTTTGCCGTGATTGCCCTATTGATCACATTCGTCATCTATCGGATTGATTGGGAGAAGAGGATGAGTGATCACGAGAAGAAAAAGTCATAGGATAAAAAAATATGGCTATAAGGGTTATGTAACTCGATCGATTCAGCCATTTTCAGGGTAAACGGTTAACATGCCAGCATATTGAGGCAGTCATCTTCGGGACGACATATTTAAAAGTAGTCAATAAATATGTTAAATCGATATATGAATTGGTACTGAATATGACTGTAAGGAAGAATATTATGGAGAATGCAACTGTAAGAGAAAATGAGTCAGGTATTAGCGTTGATATTAAGGATCCAGAGGTGTCAAAGAAGGATGTTGAAGAAATGGTTGATGCTTGCAGTAGCGGCAACAACTCATGCTGTGACGATGAATTTATCAGCAGCATAGATGGCATATCAGTTTCTGAGGCTGATGGTGTTAAATCCATTGACATAAAAGGAAAAGGTCTGTCAGGAGAATTGATGAAAGATAAGGTAAAAAGCTGTAATTGTGGCTGCGCAGGCGGAGACGAGTGATTTCTATGAACTGTTTAATGAACGGGGGCATGTCCGAAAGGGAACAGAGGGTCTGCGACGTAATCAAAAATAGTCAAAACGGCATCAGATTTAACGCTTTGAAGAATGAAACGGGTTTGCATCAGGAGATTCTTACAAGGATAATCAGGCGAAACACTGAGAGATGTGGCATATCTAACAACCTCGGCAAATATGAAATTCACACCACGTATTGCTGTCCGTAATCGGAAATTTCAAGGATATGTTAGCCTTTTCAGACCTGTTTATATGTAACGTCTCATAGATTCATAATATACTTGAATGCACAAATTTTCTTATATATTACAAAACTTCTCAATAATGCCTCAAATTGATCGAGGGTCTACGATTCATTTTGTGCTTAATAATCTGAGTGAACTTGAAAAGGGCCAGATAATGCGTATAGAAAATCAGAAAAATGACAGATCTCTTGAGATAAGTAAATTCGGCAAGGACCTTGAAATCAGAGAAGATGGTTATTCCAAAGAAACAAACAGGATAGAATCAAGCAATCTGAAATCTGTACTTTCAAAAATAATTGAATATGAGTTCCCAAGAAGCCATAAGCTGAGGATCAAGATCCGAAAGGCTGAACAAAATAGCGGACTTCATCTGTCTCCACGGTCTGCCAGGAAGCACTGACGCTACTTCGTAATATGTATGCACAATCGTTCATAATCAACTGCATATGGAAAATGTGTGAATTCTAGAATGTTTAACAAATTTCCACAGGAACTCATAGCTGCTTTTCAATCCATGTCTTGACTCTCTGTCTGGTAAGATAGTAAGCATATGCATAGATCAACAGAGGAATTGCACTTAGAATCGAATAACT
>JAJZAR010000186.1 GCA_021799315.1 Thermoplasmata archaeon
TTCTGCTATCCCTCTTGGAAGATGTAGAATTAATTGATGTATTTTGCCCTGGAGAAAATGAAAAGGTTGAAAATTTTGAATTGCCGTATAAAGTTAAGTTACACGAATTTTACAGGTACGATGATTCTGTATCAATACTTCACCTTTTAAAAATTAGAAAGTATAATTATGATGTGATTATATTCAATATGCTCCCCACAGGTTATGGTAAAAAAACATTACCGAATGCGTTTGCTTTGATTGTTCCGATTACATTGGGAACAATTTTTAGACAAAGTAATGTAAGAGTGATATATCACAATTCAATTTTTACTAACGATATTCGAACATTAGGATACAACTCTGCATTTGACAGATTACGTTCCTTTTTCTTGGAGAAAGTCGAAAGAACATTATTTAAAAATGTGGATACATTTGTGCTTCTTGATTTGTATAAAAAAAGGATATATGATTTTATAGGTAAGAACAAAGTACATGTTCTAAGTGGGCAATATCTTGAAGCAATTACCACTCTCTATATCAATAAAGTAATGGGCACTGAATCAATAAGAACGGAAAAAAAAGATATTCCGACCATCCTAATGCACGGGTCCTGGGGACCACAAAAGAACATTGAATTAGGTTTGATGGCACTGAAAGGACTGAAAGGGGAGGGGGAAAAATTTAGATTAGTTATTTCTGGAGGCTTAAATCACCACTTTCCAGATTACAAAAGAGAATTTCAGGGACTCCTTTGTTCTTATTCCGATGTAGTGAGTGAGTATCTTGGGCCTGTCACCGAAAAGGATATTATGAAAATTTTCTTGGAGACTTCTCTTTTGATACTGCCTTACAATACTCCGGGAGGCCATTCTGGAGTCTTGGAACAGGCTATATTTTTTGAAGTTCCAACCATTGCAATAGACTTTCCGGAATACAGAGAACAAGCTAGGGGAAACAAAAATATCGTTTTTACAGAGTCGGATAAACTGAATGGTGAGCTCATCAATAAATGCCTTAAATTAAAGCCTGAAAACAGAATACATGTTAGAAGCAGTATTCTTGAATGCCAAGAAAATATAAGATATATATTGAAAACACGTGCTGATTAAATGGCTTAGCTTGGTTTTTCACGATAAATAATACTGTGCTTGCTATAAATCTAATCCATCTTTATTTGCCAATAATATCAATAACACTGGATAGCGACTCGAATTGACTTTCAGCAGAAAAAACATTTGCTCTTTTTAATCCTTTCCTAACGATTTCTTTCTTTATTTTTTCGTCCATTGTTATTTGCATTATTTTGTCTGACATATCTTTTATATCAAATGGATCACAAACAATTCCTGAATCACCTGCAACCTCAGGCAAAGAAGTCCGGTTGGAGGTGATAAATGGAATACCTGAAGCCATTGCTTCGATCAAAGGAATGCCAAATCCCTCGTACAGTGATGGAAAAAGGAAAATATCACAACCTCTGTATAACTCAGCCAGAGAGTTAATATTTATATTACCCAGAGAAATGACGCGATCATTAAGATTCAGATCCAAAATCATTTTAGCGGTATTGAAATTTCGGCCTACTCTTATTAGCTTAAAATTAGGCGGCAATAAACGCATTAGTCTTAATATCGTCTCAACGTTTTTGTTAGGGTTGTCTCCACCAACGCTTAATAGTAACACATCGTCTTCCGAGAAATTCAATAAACTTTTTATTTTCGAGGATCCAGGGTGGAAAAGCTCTGAATCTACATATGGGTAAACTACATATATTTTATCTTCATCCAAAGATAATTTTTCTATAAATTCATTTTTAGTAAACTTTGAATTAACCACAACCAATGACGCATCTTTAAAATGTCTGTACATCCTTTTCATATATTCTGCCAAGATGACAGAATCGCCAGAATGGTTAAGAAAGTATAAGTCATGACCAACTACCATCGTTTTATTATTGTACTTTGCAAGTGGAAGCAAAGATGGCCCAGAAAGAAGCGTAATGTTAGATTTGATATTCTTGAATGATCTCCAATTAAAGCCTGTGGCAAAATTTAATCCTAGTTTAAAATTGTAAATAAATTTGGATTTACTATTTATATTATGGAATATGCCATATTTTATAAATACACTGTCTATTTCCAGTTTATCCTGGGATATTAAAAATTGATGAAATTCTGTGAATATTTTGTGTCTCTCTAAATTTTTATAAATTTTGTATATATAAGCAGAGGTTCCTGAAAATAAGTGTTGATCATTGATGATAGTGAGCTTGCTCATATAAAGATATCTTTAAGATAATAAAAACCTTTATTTTTCAAGACGTACAAAATGTACTTTACCACAACGAATCGGTGGGTGTAGCATAAATATACATGCAGTAGGTCTATGTAAATAACTTCTGAAATGAGTGCTATAAGAGATTTAACCTACGTCCGCTGAATCTGGTTATGCCGGATTCAGGTGTAGGGAGGGGGAGTTGCGTGAAACTGCCCTGGAGGCTTTGAAATGAATCTCCCCTGATTCATATCGCCGATTGGCACTTTCTTCTCTGTGGGAGAAGTGATAGGTGTATGCGATGGAATCTTCTCTCCCCGCACAGGGATGAGGGCAGGAAGTGGTATAAATTCTATGGTTGGGAGTGGACACACACAGGGAGATGCATTATGCAGAGGTACAGGATGAGAAGAGGAATGTCCTGTGGCATGGCAGGATACCGGTATCAGGGGATGGATTCCTCCAGCTGCTGGAAAAGATCAGAACCATAGAGAAGAGCAACTCTCAGAAGATTGCCGGCGTATACATGAATCCAACAGGCAACTATCACATGACGCTGAAGTATTTCCTTGAGATGAATGGTTTCAGAGGCATTATACACATGGTGGATGCCCGTAGAACAGTGCATCTCAGGAACATGATTAACCTTGGAAAGGAGAAATCTGATCCGGAGGATGCACATGTTCTTGCCTCAACCCTGTTCATTGACACGCAATCGCTGAACAGAAAGGATCATGAAAGATCTCCCCTTTCCGCAATCACAAGGGAGATGGAAATCATACGGCGAGATATAACAAGGATAACAAATCATAT
>JAJZAR010000187.1 GCA_021799315.1 Thermoplasmata archaeon
TTCCGATCTAAACGAAACACAATGAGCTTGAAGATATCTGAGCTTGTAAAACGGAAAGAAAATACAGAAAGCATAAAAGACGAGGTTAGGGACCTGAATCAGAATCTGGTGACCATGGAGGCGGAACAGAAGGAAGTTGAAGAAAAAAGAGATAAAATTGTTTCCCGCATGCCAAATCTTCTGGACAAGGATGTTCCCATATGTTTCGGTGACGAAAACAGCAAATTCATAAGATTTACGGGAAAGGCTAGAGTGAAAAAGGAAGATATGGCAGAATTCATGAAAGCAACAGAAGGTAAGGGAGAATACGAAGAAATAGCTGAAACCTTCAGCCATGTAGACATGGGAGAGAAGCTGCATCTTTTTGATCTGGAAAGGGCTGGCAAGATATCCGGCTCAAGATTTTATTTCTCTAAGAATCAGCTTGTGAAACTTGAGCTGGCCCTTGTGAGCTATGCCATAGACTTCATAGGAAGCAGAAATTTTTCCATAGTGGAACCGCCACCTATGATAACGGATCAGGCCGTATGGAAAGCTACTGATGAAGGCACATTTAATGAGTCCATTTACAAGATAGAGGGAGAGAATCTCTATCTGATATCCACATCTGAACACCCGATTGCATCCATGCTCATGGATGAGGTAATCGAACCTTCTGAGCTGCCACTTAAGGTTTCCGGCTTTTCGCCATGCTTCAGGAAGGAAGCAGGGGCACATGGAAAGGATACAAAGGGCATATTTCGTGTCCACTACTTCAAAAAGGTTGAGCAGTTCATATTTTGTAAACCAGAAGACTCCTGGGATTATTTTGATGAAATACTGAAAAATACAGAGGATTTGCTCAAGAGCCTTGACCTTCCTTTCAGAGTGATCAATGTTTGTTCAGGAGAACTGGGAAATCTTGCAGCGAAGAAATATGATATAGAAGGATGGTTCCCCAATCAGGGGAAATTCAGAGAACTTGCATCAATTTCAAATGATACTGATTATCAAGCAAGATCCCTGAACATAAGATACAGAACACCTGAAGGAAACAGATTTGTCCACACCCTTAATGGAACTGCTCTTGCAACAACAAGAACCATGGTTGCTATTATGGAGAATTTTACCGATGGAAAAACCATAAGGATACCTGAGGCTTTGATTCCGTATACAGGCTTTTCATCAATAAATATGGATTGAATCATCCCTCAATCAATATCATTTCTATGAAAAATATGATCTGGAAAATCTATCTTTTTATAATGCACAAACACGCCTGAGCATGAAAACTTTCCCCTGATAAAAAACTATTGACGTGTAAATTTTTTGGAGTTACAGATCCTATTTTACTCTGTCAGCATAGGCCATCTTTGCAACCATAGGTGAAAACTTTTTCCACCTATCCAGCAATGGAAGGTATTCCTCATTGACAGTGTCCATAACATTAAGGTAATCCAGAATACCAATGACCGCAGTATCTCCATCCCTGACGGCAGATATTAGATCATGCGTCATGTTGGTTGAGTCTCCTCCTGAGAAAACACCATCTATGCTTGTCATGCCTCTCTGATCGACTATGATTCCTCCATGAGGCGTGAGATTCAGCTTTCTGGAGTATTCATCTCCAAGGAATGAAAAATCTGTCTCCTGTCCGGTAGCTTCAACGACAAAGTCAACGTCCATTGTGAATGTTTTTTCTTTCTGTGGAACAGGCTTTGCTCTTCCGCCTGTATCCTGAACCATCTGGTTCTTCCAGTATTTGATCTGCTTAATTGTGTCACCTTCTTTCACGTATTCAAAGGGAGTGACTTCCCAAACGTAGTTTACGTTTTCATCCACTGATTCTTCCATTTCCTCGTTGGCGTTCATTGATGGATAGCCTGGTCTGTCAATCTCTCTTCTCCTGTACATAATACTTATATTTGTGGCACCAAGTCTGAGAGATGATCTTGCTGCATCGTTTGCTGTGAATCCTCCACCAATTACTACCACATTCTTACCAACTGGTAGTTTTTCCCCCAGAGAAATTCTTCTCAGGAATTCTGTGGCATGCATAAGGTTTTTTGCATCGCTGCCGGGAGTGCCCGTCATCCTGGGCTTATGTGTTCCTACTCCAAGAAAGACAGCGTCATAACTTTCCATAATTTTTGAGAATTCAATATCCACACCTATTCTCGTGTTGAGCTTGATTTCCACACCCATGGACTCAATAAACCCAACTTCTTTCTCAATGACTTCAAAGGGTAATCTGTATCTTGGAATGCCTACCCTCATAAAACCTCCAAAAACAGGCAATGCTTCAAAGACTGTGACCCTTACTCCCTGCAGCGCCAGATAATAAGCAGCGCTTAGGCCTGCTGGTCCCGCGCCAACGACGGCGACTTTCTTATTTATAAATCCTCTTTTTTTAATGTTCAGAACTTTTCCATAATCATTGAACTGATCTGCTGCATATCTCTTGAGATGGCGTATGGCAAGAGGACCACCTGTGTCATACATAACACATATATCCTCGCAGTTATGGGTACAAACCCTTCCTATTATGGCAGGAAAGGGAAGGTTTTCAAATACAATTCTTACAGTTTGACCAGGGTCGCCTACTGCTGTACTGTTAATATATGCCCCGATATCAAGACTGGCAGGGCATGCCTGAGTGCATATGTTACAACCAATGCATCTTGATGCTTCCGCAGTTGCCTCGTCCAGTGAATATCCCTTCATTGGTTCCATAATGAAGCTTTTTTTTCTCTCTTCCGGATTTTCCTCCTGGATTTTTACTCTATCGAATTTAAGCATAAAGCAACGCTTTGTTATCAATCTAAAATTAATAATGTTTTTTGTCTAAAATACAATATCAACTCTTTGTTGATTTCTTGCCTATCTGGATGTGAGAATATTTATTTATTATGAAAAAATGCCCATTTGTGTATGCATTCAAGGCCATAAAGCAGAATTTTACTCCTTCTGACAATCTTATAACATTAATGCATACGTTCACTGATATGGTTAATCTTACAATTACCCTTATGCTTGAGAAAAAACTCACATCAAGAAATTCTGTATC
>JAJZAR010000188.1 GCA_021799315.1 Thermoplasmata archaeon
TGCCGTGCCGTCGTAGCTCAGCCTGGTAGAGCGCGTGCTTGGTAAGCACGAGGTCGCGGGATCGAACCCCGTCGGCGGCTCTTTTCTCGATTTTCCGAACGACACGTATCAAACGAACACCCACCAGAAAGAACGAAGTTGTTTTATCACGCTCTGCATATCTTTGTGCGGGTTGTCGGATAAGAATCTGGTTGGATAATCCGAATTCTGCCAAATTCCAGATTATTTCAAAAGAATTATAATTGAATTGATAAGGAACTTATGCAGCAAGCCCTTAAGTGAAAGCTATATCATATGAATATCTTGTTTCAGCATACACGAAAGCCCGTCACCTTTCTCTCTATTGGCAATTTTTCCACCAAAAACAAAAATAAATATATTGTTGACATATATTTTTCAAATTTATGATGTATTGTTCATTTTTTGTCAAAATTAAACTTTAATGAAATCCAATTTTATACATTGGGTTTAGCGGTCCGTGACCATGGCCCATTTCAATGTTATGTTCAATAGTCTTCTGCATAAAATTCCTCGCCAGCGAAAAGGCTTTTTTATCGTTATATCCTTTTGATAGATAGGATGCTATTGCGGAAGATAATGTACATCCTGAACCGTGCGTATTTTTTGTGATTATCTTTGGGTACTTGAAACTCAAAATGTCGCTACCATCGTAGAAAATGTCCGTTATAACATCATCATTCAGGTGGCCTCCCTTTATAATTACCACCTGAGGTCCAATGTCGTGGATTTTCATGGCAGCATTTTCCATGTCTTCAACATTCTTGATTCTTGATTTTAATATTACCTCAGCCTCATCGATGTTTGGCGTCACAAAGTAAGATAATGGAATAAGCTCATCAATCAATGTTTTCACTGCCTCTTCCTTTAAAAGGTGAGCACCGGATTTTGAAACCATTACTGGATCGACCACCATTTTAAGGCCATATTCTCTGATTTTCTCAGATACAACTTTTATTATTTTGCTGTTGCTAAGCATGCCGGTCTTTCCGTATTTTACATCCACGTCATTTATTACCGCATCTATCTGGCTACCAACAGTGTTTGCAGGTAGATCGAAAATGTCCCTCACCTCGTATGTATTTTGCGCAGTTATGGATGTAATAACTGTGAAGCAATAAATACCCAGCATAGTGCAAGTTTTGAGGTCTTCCTGTATGCCCGCACCGGAAATCGAATCTGAACCTGCAATTGTAATGGCAAAGTTCATGATTCCCATCTCCTTATGAATTTATTTGCAGTTTCAACCGGATCAACAGTATTTAAAATAGCTGAAATAATAGCGACACCATGCACTTTGCATTCCTTTATCTCTTCTAAATTATCAATGTTAATCCCTCCGATGGCATACACTGGTATCCTGGAAATTCTCATTATTTCTTCAAGTGTGCGGATTCCAATAATTTCACTATCCTTTTTTGTTCCTGTGGGAAATATAGATCCCGCCCCCGAATAATCCGCACCTTTTTCCTGAGCTTCCAGTGCTTCCATTTCATTTGAAACAGAGATTCCAATTATTTTTCCAGGGAAGATCTTTTTTGCAATATCTATGGGCATATCATCCTGGCCCAAATGCACTCCATCTGCATCTGATGCTATTGCAACGTCCAACCTGTCATTGACGATAAAAAGGGCACCATAAGACTCACATGCGCTTCTTATTTCAATAGCCTCCTGAAGCATCTTTCTAGTAGATGCGTTTTTTTCTCTGTACTGAATTATCTTTACTCCCGCTTCTAGAAGCATATTTGCGCTTTCCAGATGAGTATGCCCAAAGTCGCGTGATGTGATTCCATATATTCCCTTTGGTAGATTAACCATAAACGGTCACCTTTGCAAATCTGTAATTTTCCTCATTGAAGTTGTATATTTCGTCCATAAGATTTTCCCTGAATGAAGCAGGCCCAGCAGACTTTTTTCCGGCAATTTCCCCAGCTATGTCAAAGGTGAGAAGACCTTCGATGGAAGCAATGAATACATCTCTATTCACCCCAATAAATGATGAGATAACCGAACCCAGCATACATCCTGATCCTGTAATGTATTGAAACATCTCACTCCCATTTTCAATTTTAGCCCTTCTTTTAGAATCAGAAATGAAATCTATTTTGCCTGTTATTACTGCGGTTGTATTATATTTCTCCGCAATACCTGTGGCAATTTCGAGCGTAGCGCCCCTAAGTGAATCAACGCCCTTAACCCCGCCATTTATTCCGTAAAGTGAAAGCATTTCACCGCCATTTCCTTTTATAACACTCACTCCAAAGGACTCCAGAAAATTCCTTACGGTATTGTTTCTAAGCTCAGAAGCACCCATCCCCACAGGATCCAGTAAGACAGGGACATTGTATTTCTCAGCTAATTTCCCTGCTCTAATCATGGAATTGACCCAGTCTGTGTCCAATGTGCCTATGTTCAGATATAAGGTGTCAGCCATTGAAATAAGGTCTTCCAGCTCCTCGAGAGCATGGGCCATTATTGGTGATGCCCCTAGTGCAAGGGTGATGTTTGCACTATCATTCATAACTACATAGTTTGTTATATGGTGTATCAGAGGTTTCGATTCCCTTATTTTTTTAAGATCTAAATAATATTCCATTTCAATCGCCCATTCTTTTTAATTTCCACACTTGTGCCATTTGACATCCCAACGATCCCGTTATTGACTTATATGGTTTCGTGATCGATTCCATCAATTCGTCCAGAAACTCTCTTCTCACTGTAACAATCAACCCAAGCAGATCATCCTGATTCCTCAAAAACCTCAACCTCAAGATCATATTGGATACTTACCTCCAGAATTTAAGATTGGATTCCATGGAACATATGTCAGGGGTTTGAAGAAGCAACTCACCCGAGGATTAAGCTTTGTTGTACCAGGCAGACTTACGTGCGTTCTATGGTAAAGATGCCTTAGCCAGTAATGTTTCAGTTTCTTGTGGAATGTCTCTATGCCCCATATCTTGATATATTGGCCGATCGCCTTTTTCGGTTT
>JAJZAR010000189.1 GCA_021799315.1 Thermoplasmata archaeon
GAAATACTTTTTTATATTTAGAAGCTTCCTTAGGTGAACCTGTTTCTCAAGATTGTCAAGTACTGTTACACTATAACCTTTTTCTATCAATAAATCAACGGTATGGCTTCCAATAAATCCCAATCCACCAGTAACTAATATCCTGTTCATTTCTTCACTTCCGTATTCTTTATGTAATATCCCATATTTTTAATTCCGGTTTCGAGATCAACCTTTGGAACGTATCCCAATTTTCTAATTTTGGAAATATCCGCAGCCCTTCTTTTTGGATCATGTTCAGGCAAAGGCATAAAATTGAAGTCACTATTCGAAGATAGAGTTTTTTTAATTAGTTTAGCGAGTTCTAAGATCTCAATCTCATGATCACTGCCAACATTATATACCGCCCCAGTTTCTCCTTTTTCCATCAGTAAAGTTATTGCTTTCACAGCGTCAGAGACATAGGTGAAAGATCTGGTTTGTGAACCGTCTCCATAAATAGTTAATGGTTCGCCCTTAATTGCCTGTTTTACAAATCTGTCTACGACTCTTCCGTAGAAGTCATCACCCCTCATTCGTGGACCATAGGTGTTGAAGAACCTTATGATGATATTTTTCAGTCCGTGCTCTCGTTCATACGCCTTTGTCAGAGCGTCACCGAATCTCTTACCCTCATCGTATGCGGATCTTGATCCAGTGGTGCTTACTGCTCCTTTGTAATCCTCAGGAGTTGGTATTACTGTCGGGTCCCCATAAACTTCAGAGGATGAAGCATAAATGTATAAAGCCTTTGATTTTAACGCTATTTCAATGAGATTCCTTGACCCCAAACTATTTGTAAGTGCAATCTCAACGGGATATCTTTCCCACTCTTTTCTGCTTGCGTTGCTGGCAAAGTTGATCACATAATCAAATTGTTCAACGGTTTTGAACTCAGTTACATCTCCTCTAATAAAAGTTATTTTATCTCTAATAGATTTCAAATTATCTCTAAGACCACTTGAGAGATTGTCCAGTACTGTAACCTCATACTCCCTTTTGACCAATTCCTCAGCAAGATGTGAACCAATGAATCCGGATCCTCCAGCAAGAAGCACTTTCATAGTCTACCAAGCCCATGATATTCGAAACCGTATTTAATCGCTTCATTTCTGTGTATCAAGCCTCTTGTATCTATGATCAGTGCATTTTTATTCATTATATCCGTCAGCATTTTCAATTCCATACCCTTATACTGCCTGTGATCTGTAAGGATCAGCATAATATCAGAATTTCTCAAAGCAGCAAATTCATTTTTTTCGATGTGAAATTTAGAATCGGAAACATAAGGATCGGAGAGAGTAATTTTAAATCCTTTATCGTTTAAGTAATTATAGATTTGGTAAGCAGGGGTAAATCTGGTATCGTTGGTATCACCCTTGAATGCAACTCCGAGAATGGTCAAGTTTTTTCTGTTGACTGCATACCTCTCTACGAGTTCACACACGTGATATGGCATATTTGAGTTCACGTATGTAGCACATTCAACCATTTTTAATGTAAGACCATTCTTCTTCATATGAGCCCTGAGGATATATGGATCTTTATTGAGACATGAACCTCCAACGCCGGGTCCTGGCAGCAACAGACCAGAATTCCTGGGATAATTGTCTTTGGCTGCATTAATTAGTTCAAGTACGTCAACACCAACTTTTTCAGATATAAGGGCGAATTCATTCGTTAGACCCAGAAATACAAACCTAGAATAGTTATCTACCATCTTTATCATTTCTGCAGTTTCTATGGATGAAACTTTTATGACCTTACCACCAAGAGACCCAATAATTTCTGAACAGGTGTTAAGAGTCTCAGGATCAGATGCACCTATTATCTTTGGGAGAGACTTGAAATCATTTACGGCCTGGCCTTCAACTATGCGTTCAGGTGAGAAAGAAAGTCCTATATCTTCTGGAACTTGAAACCCTAAGTTCTCTAATTTATCTTTAACTATGCCATTGGTAGTTCCTGGAGGTACTGTGGACTTCAGGATTATGATATCCCCTCTGTTAATTTTACCGGAGATTATCTCCAGAGCTCCGTAAATCTGAGAATAATCGATATAGTCTATCTTGCTTTCGTATGGGGTTCCAACAGTCACTATTTTGACTTTTGCATTTTTCAGATCATCCGGATTGGAACTATAGGTAATATTTTGCTTTACTTCAGTATCATTCATCAATTCACTTACGCCTGGCTCTGATATTGTTGCAGTTCCTTCCTGCATTTTCTCTATGCGGGAAGCATCCACATCGAATCCAATAACACTGTAGTTTCTTGCAAGGAGAAGGGATAATGGGAGCCCGACATACCCCATCCCAATAATTGCTATTTTATCCTTATCTTTACTGAATTCTTTCATGGAGGTACCACTCCTTTTTTATTAATCATATAATTTTCGGCTTTCAGATAGGATTCGATTGTTCCCACATCCCACCAGTATTCCAGTTTGCTCATATGCCCGAACATCCTGCCCTCTGATGCCAATTGCGGAAAAAGTTCTGTCTCGATCTTGAACTTTCTAGGAATCAGATATTTTTTCCTCTCCTTTATCAATCTTTTATCGAATATATAAAAACCAGTGTTCACTATAGATCGTGAATCGGGGGAATTAAATGACTTTTCTAAGAATTTTGTGATTTTTCCATCTCGTTCCATCTGTATTCTACCAAATCTTTTCGCTTCATCATCCTGCATGTCAAAAACTGAGGCAGTTACATACGAATCAACCGTTTTATGAAAGTCATATGTTTCTCCTATGTTTATGTCAGTAACAATGTCTCCATTCATAACAACGTAATCATCTTCAGAATTTATCTGCTCAAGTGCCAGTGAAAGATCTCCGCCGGTTTCCCATCCGAGACCCTGTACAACTTTCACATGTTCCTTTCCAGTTTTTTCAAGAAATCTCTCTATGTTTTCCAGATTCTCGCTTGCAACAATATAAAGTGTATCTAGGTCTAGATTCTTT
>JAJZAR010000190.1 GCA_021799315.1 Thermoplasmata archaeon
CAAGCCGGAATACATTGTTCAGGAGATTGCACTGAAGGTGCAGTATTACAACATCATGAGGGAGATGACTCATGCATATTGAATTGTGCAACACACTTTATTCATATCTTAACGTGAGTTTTTCCGTATTTAAATATAAATGCCATATTATCAATTAATTAAGGGTTTCTGGATACTCATTCTCAATTTATTGGATTTCATAATTCATTGATTCGTATCCATGGAGAACCAATTATCATAGTTCGTTAGTCCGAAAATCATGATTCAAGCAATTCAAAGTTAGTCATCTCTTTTGTTTTTCTATTTCGTTGGATATATTGGATTATTCAAGAAGAATATTCCAAAAGTAATTTCGAGGTTCACTCTTTTTGCAATTATGATCCGGAATTGTAGATTTGCCCATGAACCAAATATAAAACTACGATGAGGCAAAATAATATACTACTCATATTTCAGCAAAGTATGAATACGTGCACATCATGATATATTATGTCACTTGTAAATTCTGTTTTAGGGAGAGGTTTGAAGAGAACCCTAAAAAGCCTCCCGAACCAAAAATACCCTTTGATTGCAGGTCATAAACTTCAATACTCATGCAATCTTAAGTGCAAAATGTGTCCTTTCTGGAGAAGAGAGGATGAAGAGCTTTTAGGCATAGACGATGAGATCAGAATGATGGAATCCCTTAAGAAAGCCGGCGTTTCTTTTTTAGGTTTCGAAGGAGGTGAACCTCTCCTCAGAAGAGATATAGGAGATATCCTTCACGAATCAAAAAAGAGGTTTCACACTTCAATGGTGACCAATGGATGGCTATTGAAAGCCAAGATAGATGAGATCAAGGATAATTTGAATTATCTTTTCGTATCTCTAGATGGCATTGGAGATGTACATGATAATTTAAGAGGCATGGCTGGTTCGTTCAAGAAGGCAGTTGAAGGTATCGAGGTGGCAAAAAAATATGTCCCGCTTGCAATCAGTTCAACAATAACAAAGGACAATATGGATCAGGCACAGGGAATTCTTGACCTCACGATGAAACTTGGAGTCAGTTGCAACTTTCAGATTGCATATGACTATACCACAGCAGAAAAAATGTCCCCTGAAAAACTGAAGTTAAAGGAGGTTATCGAAATGCTGGCACTCTATAAGTCAAAGGGATATCCCATTGTAAATTCAAAGGAATATTTCACCTCAATCCTCAACTCATGGTATGGCGATGATCCATGGAAATGCAAGCCATGGCTTACCATAAACATAGACCCTCTGGGAAACATTGTTCAACCATGTTATGTACTTAATGAATACAGCGGAGACAAGAAGGTATGGGATATAGATATACTAAAGCTGTGGAATCAATATGATTGGGCACCATATGAATCATGTAACAAATGCGCACTTGCTTGTTATCTGGAACCATCACTTTTCAACTGGCATAATCCTTCTATGGTCAAAGAAAGATTTCTAGATCCTCTGTTATCACTCATAAAAGGTGAACTTGCGTGGTAACATTGATTTTTTACCAGTATTTGTAATACTCATCTGGCACTGGCAAATTGTTATTTCTTGACGCTGTGTGCATCTTTTGAAGGGGTAGTTTTTTAAATTTTATCACTATCATGTTTACATGAAGAACATATTTCCCATTCTTGTTCTGCTTTCCGCCCTGAGCCTCACTGTTGGAGGAATTAGCTTGAGGTTGGGAGGCCTTGTGCCAGTTACTCTCACATTTTTAACAGTGTCTGCTATAGTGATTCTGTTGATCTACGCAGCATACCTTTTTAAAACAGGGTCCAGCAAATATACATCCATAGGCGTTATATTTGGAATCATCGCATTTATTGTATCAACAAATTCATATCACATCCGCGGGCTGAGCGAATTTTTCACAACTCATCTCATATATCTTGCGGTGTCTGATATTACAATGATCCTTGGGTTCTATCTGTTCCCGGCAATTTACATTGTTATATGGGTATTTACAAAATATCACAGCCAAGACAATACACATGATATAATTACTGATTCAAATTAGCTCTATAGACAGATGTATAGGGCTATTCAAGAACAGAAAGAAGATTCTATCTTTCAGGTCAGTTCAAACGCTATAAATACGTAAATCCTCTATTCTCTATAGCTCTATATATTCTATGTGTAACTCAATTATAATCCATTGAGTGATGGCTATTATATAGAATGAATAGCAAATCTCTTCAGACTCTTGCAAAGGAAATCGACGAGGCAAAGGCAGGCAAGTTTCATAGAAGAATTGTTCTCATAACAGGACTGGGATTTTTTACTGATGCCTACGATCTCTTTATTATAGGTGTTGTTTCCACAATTCTCACACTATCAGGCTGGACTGTTATCAATAATACAAACCTATCCATTCTGAGTTCCATTGCTCTGTTTTCTGCTGTAATAGGCGCCCTCTTCTTCGGGCGTTTCATTGACCGATTTGGACGAAAGAAGATGTATGGGATCGAATTGATTATCCTTATAATTGGGTCGTTGGGAAGCGCTTTTTTAACACCCTATAATGGAATATATATCCTGATGTTCTGGAGATTTATCCTCGGAATAGGCATTGGAGGAGATTATGCTTCCAGCTCCACGATCATGGCTGAATATGCAAACAGGGAAGGGAGGGGGAAGATGATTGGGATGGTATTTTCCATGCAATCGCTTGGGCTCCTTGCTGGTCCTCTCGTTTCTCTAGGACTTATTTTTTCAGGTCTGAACATGGGTATTATATGGAAGTTGCTTCTGGCTTTTGGTGCCATACCGGCTCTAATAGTTGTGTATCAGAGAAGGACCATGCCTGAAACACCGCGTTATCTTATGAGGGTGAAGGGAGATAATGAGGCTGCGTCAAAAACGTGGAATAAATACAGCGGAATATCCGATGTACCGGCAGGAACGGTTTCTGTTAGCACCGAATCATGGATCCATATATTGAAGCAAAGGCGTTTCCTGCTGACATT
>JAJZAR010000020.1 GCA_021799315.1 Thermoplasmata archaeon
GATAAGGCCTGAGAAAGTTATCAGGCGAGATAATGTCATACATGTCCTGGATCTCATCCCATCTGGAATAATATATCTGCCGTAAATTCTCATCCTTGAAGAGCTCTAGCAATTCACCAACCACTTTGTCGGGTTTGTTTTCACTGAGCTTATCAAGATAGTCAGATTTCATTGCCGATATATTTTTAGCAAAACTCTTCTTCAGGACTTCAATGTCCTGAACAACATCCTCTATGTCAGTCAGATCCTTGGCATCAAATTCCAGAGCTTCCTTTAGTTTTCTGAAAACGCCGACAAAGTCAATAATTAAGCCTGCAGGCTTTACTTTTCCATCTTCGGACTCGTAGGGCCTATTGATCCTTGCTATGGCCTGTAACAGAACATGGTCACGCATGGGCTTGTCCATGTACATGCAGTAAAGGATTGGTGCATCAAACCCTGTAAGAAGTTTTTCAGTAACGATTAGGATCTTCGGTTCCTCTTTTGGATTTCTGAAAGCTTTCCTTATCTCCTTCTCCTGATCTTCCGTAGTATGAAACTTCCTTAGATCTTCATTATCATTGTGACTTGAGCTGATTATAACCTTTGAATAAGAATGTGGCAGATGGTCATCAAGTATGTTCTTATACATTACACACGCCTCCCTGTCCACTGCAACAAGAAACGCTTTGTATCCAAGTGGTTCCACGTTCTTTCTGAGGTGATCTGCTACGTATTTTGCAATGCTTTCCATCCTTTCCCTATTCTTCATCATGTTTCGCAATGTTACCTGCTTCTCCATGATCAAGTTCAGGGTCTCTATGTCCGAAACACCTGCAAGCTCAGCATTTTTAAGAAAGTTTTTTTCCAGTATATCTCTATCAACAAGCATCCTGTTTGGAGCGAGAGAATAGTGTAACGGGAGAGTTGTACCATCCTTAATGGACTCCTTAATCCCATACTTGTCCAGGTATCCCTCTGGATCATCTCTTCCGAACATTAGAAATGTATCATTCTTGCCAGATGATCTAGATACCGGAGTGCCGGTAAAGCCAAAAAATGTTGCATTGGGTATGGCACCCATGAGGAAGTTCCCCAGTTTCCCGCCAGTGCTCCTATGGGCTTCATCAGCGAATACGTATATTTCAGAACTCGTATTGATCCTTTCCGGAATCCCCTCAAATTTCTGTATTGTTGACACTATTATTTTTGAAGTATCCGATTTAAGGAGATCCCGCAGCTCTTTCTTGCTGTCTGTAATGCTGACGTTAGCAAATCCCAATGAAGAAAGATTGCTGAAAAGCTGGCTTTCCAGCTCATTCCTGTCTACGAGGAGGAGTATAATTGGTCTCCTGATCAATCTATTTTCCATGATCTTTTTTGCAGCCACAATCATTGTGTATGTCTTGCCTGAGCCCTGGGTGTGCCAAATCAAGCCTCTCATTTTCGGTGATAGGCTTCTATTAAGAATCTTCTCCGTGGCACGTGTCTGGTCTGGACGAAGTACAGCTTTTTTGAGCAGGCTGCTTCCCATAACCATGATTCAAGAGACCGATAATTTTCCCCATTCTGCATACAGAGAGGAATATAACAAGAAAAATAAGGTTTAGCTTGAATACAATATGTAAATCTGAAGGTATCGGATTATCTGATGGCTATTTCTCCATATGAGAGACAACTTTTAATAGTTGATTCTCATTATAAATCTACAGGAGGTCACGTTGCGGAAATAGTTAAGCAATGGTAAAAATAAATATATTAATGATTGTAAATGTAATTTTATCATGTAGAATAATGGAATTATTAATAGTAGATACAACTACAGAATTAATTGATTATGATTATGAACACTCAGTTTTAAATGTTTGTGGAAAAACACCAGCAAAGGGGGTGATTTGGAATGGTGAATACGATTTCTGAAATAATAGAAGAACACACCCTTATGGCAATCTTTTTAGTTTGCCTTAGTGCGATTATTCTTTCTGTTCTCAAAATAAACAGTGAATATACTTCTACACCATACTATTCAGAAATAGTGAAATGCGAAATTGCTATTATTTCCATATTCATTGTTTTGGCCTTAACTGCAATTCTAACAGAGCGTTACAAGCATTGAAGATGAGTTCAATCGCTCTTGCAATATTTAAGAGAAAGACGGTCGTTAGATCACCTTCTAATATTTTTGGTCTTAATGTGAAAAGTTTTTTGTTATAAATTAATATATGGCTATAATTACCCTTAATGCCACAACTACAAATTATTGCACATGTTTCCAAGAGAGGATCATCTTTTGTTATTACTGTCCCAAAAAACGTAGCAGGGGAACTAAAACTAAAGGAAAAGGATATGGTAGGATTTTACGAAGAAAATGGAAGATATTACATAAAGAAGATGGAATAATCATTCGTATGGGCAGCCCAAAAATTCCAATTATATCCCATAATTTTAATCTTTTTTTTATTTGATGAAAAGATTCATTTAATGCAGTAAATCCTGAGCTAATTTAAGATACCCCGCGACCTTCTGACCCTTTTCAGTCAGGCACACCTTGATTGTCCTCCTCCCTTCTATTTTTTCATCTAAGGTCACCAGCCCTGAATCCTCAAGGTCCCTTAGGATCTTGTCGATGGTGCTTCCGTTTGTTATCACTTCGGTGAGGTCATACTTTCTCATGCACCTCTTCTCCAGCAGCACTATGAGCACTGGAACAGCATACCTCTGAGCTAAGACGGATTCCTTCAACGGTATTGCATCCGGTATTTGGTATATGAATAATGGTATGCCATATGCCATCTGGTATTTTGGATACTTTAATATACTATCTACCATCCAGTAGATGGTATGACTACACCTGAAAGAAATGCAAAGACAACGTTGAAGGTCTCAAGGGATCCGACTTGGTTCAGGCTCTACGAGATCAGGGGGGAGCTGCAGAAGGAAACAGGGCACAGCCTCACATTCGACCAGGTAATAGGGGCGCTTATTGATAGCTATCTGGCCTCTCTTGGCAACAAGAGGCAGCCCGAATGACCCTGCATTCACTGCTTCTCTATGTACTAATATTCTTTGGCATGGTTGCAGCCCCGTTCTCGATCCTTCAGCCAATACTGCTCATAATGAACAGAAATCTCAGGAAATACAAGCACAGGCCATATGTTGCTGGAAGGAGGGTTATAATCCTTATCACAACAGTGGGACAAGCGTCTAATGTTGTGAACCATATCATCGAAGTGATAAGAGGTTATGCTCTTGATGTCGATATCAGGGTACTCATAGAGGAGTATGACCGCTCCGTGTACAATGCAGATGCCATAGTTGTGCCGGAATCATACAGAACAGAGAAAAATTCCCAGAACAAGCACAGGGCATTGCACTACTTCTCACAATGGCTTTCCGACAATGGGTATAGCTCTGATACTTACGTGATTCACCTGGACGATGATACCTATGTTACCAGGGAATACATACAGCATGTTTTTTCCATGGAGGAAGATGCAGGCCTTGGCACAGTCAGGCTGAGGGAGTACGGGCACAGCCTCTTCTCAACACTAGCTGACTTCGGGAGGGTTACGGATTACGACTCATATGTTTCCTTCTTCTCCAGCAGGCACAGGCCCATAGGCGTAAATGGAGAAGGCCTTACAATACGTGCTGACATTGAATCTGAACTTGGATGGGATTTTGGGCCCGTATCCGCTGAGGACCTGGTCATGGGCCAGAAGATATTCTCTCATGGATACAGCTTTGGCTATATACCGGGATATGTTATGATCGCTCCAGCCACAAATGCAAAAGATTTCTACAGGCAGAGGAGAAGGTGGGTAGACCACTTCATAAAATCTTCCAGGGACATATGGAAGCTAAGGAAAGCCGCATTTATCTGGTTTTCCTATCTATACACCTTCGGATGGGGCTCACTAACGGGGCTGATCATCTGGGCACTTGTTGTACTGGTTGGGTACAGGCCTCCAGTTCCGGTTCTGGTCATACTTACATATGAACTCATAATGGCATTCATATCCAAACAGTATGGAGCATGGACAGTGAAGGAGAAGAAATACAGGATCATATTGCTATTATTGCAGATACCTGTGACAGTTTTCGAATCGGGAACATTTTTCTACTGGGCATTTAAAAGGCCGAAGGGGACCAAGGATTATACCATAGCCAAGGTATGATACGTGAAATCATGAATCAACATTTTCACAAAAATCTGAGTACACCGGTATACCAAAGTTCCCATAAAGGCTCTTTTTCTCATTTTGCAACGAGATAGGAGTATGCTAACCCCTTGGAACACAATGTAAAAAATATGGAGCTGCAGGTATTGGGGAAATTCTTGGTAGGGGTCTAAGCAGTAAAAAACTTAACTAATGAATTGATCATATCGAGCAATTCATGATTTCCATTTCTATCGAGATCTCTTTCTAGAATTTCATCTGCCGTCATTTCCTCTACAACTTTAATAAACTTATTATTGCCGTTTTCTCCATTAAATAACTCCTTCTTCACGTCTTTATAATCTTCTATCTCAACGAGACTGTTGAATATCCTGTTGTATGCATTTTTATGAATATAATTTTCAATCTCGCGTTTCATCAGTGAAATAAATATTCCTCCATCAGCTTCACACTTTTCTTTGAATTTGATTTTAGTTTGTGGCATTTGATCCATGGGGGACTTTTTGTCACTGTCAACAATTACAGCAAATCTTCTGCTAAAGGTTTTTAAGAGACCGCGTTCAACGTGAAATTTTAGGTTATCGCCACCATAAGGGAAGAAACCTATGTGTAGTTCATTCATGTTTTTTTGTATTTTGCCCGCTTGAAACAGTTTCTTCCAAACTTTTTCGAAGAAACATACGTCCGTTTTGCCTTCCACAAAAACACAGTAAGAGTATTCTAAAATCGCATCTCTTGGTGAAATTCCTAACTCCTCTATGATCTCACTCTTTACATCTTCTACTTTTAGCTTACTACCTGGTATAATTTGAGTAGTTGGTTGGTTTCTTTTTACTATTATGATATTTTCATTGTTTAAGTCTGAGACAAAAACTGGTGAATGCGTAGTAAATATTACCTGCGTTCCATTCGCTGCCAGAGTTTTTAGCGAATCCATCAGAACTCTTTGCGCCCCTGGATGTAGAGATGTTTCAGGTTCTTCAATAGCGTATATCACATGATTTCCTCCATTTCTTGATCTTTCTGCTATGTATCGGAGGTATGACACCATAATCAGTCGCTTTAGACCCGAACCCCTCCTCTCTGCTGGAACATCAATATCCAACTTGTCTATTATATTTATTTTCACAGACGCAAAGTGTTTCAAATCAAATTCAGGAACTATGTCTATACTATAGACACTGTCTGTTTGTTCATTCAAAAAGGATTTAATCTTTTCCTGCATCTCCTGTACTGATTCTTTTACCTTTTTTTCCATATCTGAAATTAGATCGGATACTTCCTGTATTGACTTAGCAATACTTTCTTGAAATGGTTTTTGAAATGAAGCAGTTTCGGTATTCAACGAAACCTCATTCCCATAAAATTCAAAAGTTGGCAATTCTTTAGCTAGCAGTTCCTTTACATCTCCCTTGATATCGTACCACACATCCTTTTTGATAGTCTGATGAGAGTCTGCATATTTTCTTATGTAGTCGATTTTTGTCTCTTTAGTAATCGACGTTCCAGAATCCTTGGGGTAAAGGTTAAACTTTGATAGTAGTTTATTTAGATCCGATTCTTTCTTTTCCCAGAGACGTTGAAAATTCTCGTCTTGGTAATCATTAACCTTAATCAAATAATTTTTTAGTTTTCCGTCATGGTCAAATACTTTCTTTAGGTCAAGTAAATTTGAACTTGATAATATTTGGAGTTTACAAATATCCTCTGAATAATTTCCAAACATTAACTCTATTTCTGTTTGATCGCCGTTGTCTTCAGAGTTACTGACTTTATAAATATCACTAATGTCTATTTGGTTTTTTTCACTTAGAAATACGCCTATTGCCATCAAGAGGCTAGACTTACCGCTGTCATTTTTCCCTATGAAAGCAGTAAGCGGAGTTATAGGGACATCGTTTGTGTTCATATGTGTTCTAAAATTCTTGATGCTCATACAAACGATGTTCATATCCATTACCTCCAGTCACACTAAACGTTCATTTAACAACTACCACACGTAAAGTCTGCTCAATTTTCAGAGTTCATTCTTACTGTAAAAAGTATTATAATTAACCTAATATAAATTTTATCATGCAAGCATGATTGACCTAGCCCATCATAGAGCTGGAATACCATAATAATATTATAGGGAGAACCGATCAATGATAATGATTCTCTATCCCCCAATTGGTCTCGACTAGTTAATCAATTCTAGTAATATTTAAGGTAACAATAGGTATGCATCTCACAGATATTATGGGGGATTTCACGAGAATGATTTGCCAAAGAAAGTTTTGGTAGTAATGACTCTAAAGGAATTAGATACCACTAGATTATAAGTGGAAGTATGATGGATCATTTTAAGAAAGTATCGTCAGAGGAAGTTTAACGGAGTGTTCCTATTTTAAAAAGAACTCGTTTTTATTTAAGTCATTAATGAGTAAGATTCCTTCTTGAAATCAAGATATTCAGTCCTCCGAATGGATCTAGGTAACACCCACTGTTTTATCGCAAAGTTAGATAGTTCTTCTGTATTCTTCCCATAATACATGATTTGTCCGGATTTTTCACATAAATATTCAAAGCTTTTGGCACCGAGCGGAATCAAAAAGAGTTCCCTGCGAATGTTATGATACAGGAGATCTGAAGGGAGCCCCAGCATTTTTAACCCGGTGCGTATGACGGTCCTTCTATTCCTTATGCCAGTTCCCCATTTCCTGTTTTTTAATTGATTAGCGTTTAAATGAGCAAGCTCGAAGAGCTCATCATAAATACCATTGAAAAACTGAAACTCCCCGGAGCCTCTTGACCATCCTACATGTAGAAAACCAGAAGTCCCGGGTATTTTGACTCTGTCATAAACGGAACTCTTTCCAAGGGCTGAGGCCGTTGTTATTGCGGCAAGTTTCCCATTAAATATCTCATTTGATATCAGGGTCTCTGTCCCTTTGTACTTCCTTCTGAAATCTTTGACAATTTTAGAATCCAGCAGGAGAGAGGCTACAAGTTTTCCTCCAAGGACTTGAGAGTATGGAGGGACAGCACCCAGTACAAATGCATCCATTATGTGCTTTAAATTCCTCTTCCTTACATCGGTGGTCCATCCTATATATCTGTCTCTATCTCCCAATGCATAAACCGGATCTGCAAGGCCAATTATACCTACAACCGCAGAGTTCCCTTTATCATAAACCACATATCTTAGTCTCCGGCCATAACCAGCAGAAGTTGGGATCGACCAGTGTAATTTAACCCAGTTAAAGACTGCGTTGTCAGATTGATTATCAATTACTTTAAGAACCGGTTGAATGTTTCTAATGTCAAGATCTTTCCCATCTATAATACATTGATTCAGAATCTTGTCATTGAATTTCTCGATAAATTCCTTTTTCTTATCTTTGAGAAATTGCACTGCGTTTGTGTGAACGTTGCGTATAAAATCCTTGTTCTGCGGAACTATTAACGTGCGGCCGTTAACAACAGAGAAACCACTCTCAATTAAATTCTGAAGAATTTTGTTTTTAAGCCTTTCTATGTGTTCTTGTGTAAGTCCGTCGTTCACGACATTCTTCTCTCTAGTAACTTCCATACCGATCAATACCTCAAGGGCCTAAAGATTTCCATAATACTATCACTTAATCACTAGTATTAAAATTAGTCCCCAAGAATTCATCTGGAAAGTTTAGAGACGTGAAAAACAAAGGGAAACCAGAAAACGACAACGGGGATATTGGCCCAAAAGACATGAATGAAAATTCTCTCTTTCCGAAGCCACTTTGAGGGTCTTTGAAAAGCTGATAAAGATTTATTGAGTCTTCTGAACCCCCCACTATTTCTCTAAGGGACTGTCTCTCAATTCCATAAGCCAAACCGTAGCCGAAAATATATGCTCTAATCTGATTAATGACTTCCTTATCAAGACCTGAAATTGTTTGACTGATGAACATCCAGCCCAATCCATATTTTCTTGTGGTCCTAATTCCATCAACTATGGTTGATTTTAGAACAGAAGTTATGGAATCATTGTTCGCAACTTCGCGAGGGGCTAACCTGTGAGCTTCGTCAATTACAAGAAGTGTGTTCAACAACTTATCTTCCCTATAGGCATGTTCCGCTTCCTTGATCATCTCATTTAAGAACTCGTTTATTACTGTTTTTCCAATTTCCTCGTTCCAGAAAAGATCCTGCGGAACATCTCCTTCTGAAAGATCTATTATTACTAAAACTCCACGACCAGAGTTGGTAATCATTTTAGCCAAGTCTTTTATTTTCTTTTTTTCATTATCACCATACGCAAAAAGTTTACAAATACTGGCCCAAAGCCTGTACATCTCATCTTGGTCCAGAGTTTGTAATGAGTTCAAAACCCTTTCTTGACCATCCTTACTTGTATAGATTTTGGCTATCTTATCTTGTAGCTGGAGATTACTCCAAACTGCATCGAAATTCTCTCTTTTATAATAGTTCCAAGGTTGATTTGCAGTAATTCGATCTAAAGTATCGGATTTTCCCTTTAGAATGGAAATAATTTCGTTAGATGCCCTATCTCTGTTATCGGGATGTACAATCCCTAATTTGGCATAAAATTGAGATGAACTCAATACCTTTTTAAACAAGTCCTCCCCCGTCAATATTAAGTCGTGAAGGCTAATAAATAATAGTTCTTTTTGAAATTTATTTACAATAAGATCCTTTATATCATTCTCCCTTTTTAGTTTTGTAAATTCTCCTTGTGGGTCCAAGACAAAAATATTCATTGCACTGTTCCTCGCATAACCAAGAAGCATCATTTTTGATAAAACAGATTTTCCGGACCCAGTTTTTCCAAAAACTCCAATATGATAAGCTTCACCTGCGCCATCTTCTCCATTCCCAAAGTGCTTAAACCACATGGGTAACTTAATTTTTGTTCCGTAAGCATGTCCCAAGAAAGTAAACTTATCCCTAAATTTGCGCAGAAGAGCCATCATTAACTCTTCCCCCATTACCCTGACAGATGTACCTGTAGATGGTATAGTTCCGAGCATGCTTGGTTCTGTTTCGGAAGCCACGGATAAGACACTGCTAACTGTCATCTTAGCATAATGGAAGTCTTGTCGCTCCGTTACTGGTTCCACGCTACCGCGTTGTCTGATTAGACTACGCATAGTGGGGTCTTCTGCCCACACATTTCGCATTCCCACTTCAACAATCTGCCCTAAGGCATAATGGTCCACCCCATCCTGTAGATATGTAAATGTAGATAGATTCCCTACCAACCTCTTTCCAACTGCTGTACCCAGTATATCCAGTGACAAACCAGATGTAGAAGAAGGAGACCCGATAACGCCTATTCTTTCTGACTTGTCAAACACTTCCCTTATATCTTTTTTATGAATTTCGCTCATATTCATCCACTCTCTGTCCTGTAACCATGCATACCCATGTAAACCTCACTGATGTCACCAGACCAACTTTCGGACACTCTTTGAAAAGATGCTTTTCTAATTGCAGGAATTGCTGTTGATAAGTGCTTAACCATTCTATCCGCCAGGTAGAGTGGGTATGGTTCCATTATTGAAAGAGATGTGCTCTGTATAAGTATTGCTTCTAAAAGTGTTTTTAGGCGGCTCTTGTTATTTGAAACTGACTGTGCTACTTCTATTCGAAACACTGGAGAAAAAGCTGCGGGTCTAAAATAAATCGTCGAAACGCTGGGCAACAAATCTTTTGTTATTTGTTCCAACTTGTTCTCTAAAGCAGAAGTAATGTCATAATCCCGAGGGAGATACTTTAAACTCAGATGTGGAGAACTGTCTTCTTCGCTGCTGTATGGGCCAACATATTCTCCTCCCCTAAGGACAAAGTTCAGTAACCCTCTATCCTCAAATTCAGGTAAACCTAATCTGTAACTAAGATCGTTTTTCGTGGTATACTTAGGAATAGCTGCGTAAATTTTGTCTGTCCTTTCCGATTTCAGAATTTCATAATAATCCATAATAATATCTCTAAACCCAGGAAAGTTTACGTGATCTTCGTTTTTTACTTCTTTTCCGTTTAGAAACACAGACCTTAACCTATCCGGGATATCGTGTAATTTTTCAGCAGCATTGTTGAGAAAAATCAAAGGGGTCCTCATAGAGCCATCTAAAAGAACAACATCATGTGGGGCATTTACTACCAAATGCAACTCTAGACCAGCGGAGATGCCTCTTAGTGCTTGTGAAGTATTCTCATTATGAGCTACTGTTTCAATATGCGTGAAATAACGAGGTTTAGGCCAATTCCTTTTCTCAGGACCAGGTGGTGTTAATCCTTCCACAGCAACTGCTGCTACACAAGCGAAATCCATGGAGAGCATCCTTTCCATTGTGTAGGAACCGTCAATACCTGCAGAAGTAGGGTATGTTCTGCTATTATCCAACTCGGAATAATCTTTCAGTAATCCTTCCTCCTCTAATCTCTTTCTTATTGCGTCTTTTTTCTCTCTAACTTCTTTAAATTTTTCAAAAAGATCTTGAGAGATTAAAATAGAGCTTGCCAGCATTTCGTCGACCAGACCTTCTGGGAGTTCTTCAAAAGGATTCTCATTACCATCCAATTATCTAACACCCTTTCACATTATTTGTATGCGACTCAGCAAAATATTTTTATTAATCTGTGAACAAACTCTAAACCTAACCAAATTATGATTCATGCTATATGCATACCCGTGACTGATATTTTAAATTAACATGTATTATATATAACTTTTCAATTTATGCGCTTCTTCATGTTTGCGAGACTTTGAACTGGCCTTTAGATATGTACCTGAATCGTCCATGATCGTGGGTTAATCCGTTAGCTGCCTCATTGGTAAAATTCTGAGTTCCTATGTTATATTTCCAACGTTCTCTTCCCAATCTAATCAAAACTCCGTAGCTAAGCTTTATAAAGGCCAAATCATTCAAATTGACTTTCTGTTTGGAGGGCCCCTCCCTGCATGATGTATGTGTGTTCTATCATAACCTTACCTATTATTTTAAATATCTATTTTCTCTCTTCGCAATATGTTCTCATTTCTTCAAAACTTCTCCTGTTTCAGCAATCGTTCTACAGTCATGAAACCTATCTTCGTTTTTGTTTTCAAGATAAAGCAATAAATGAAGTATGCCGGACTGTTTTTCAAGTTTTGATAGTGTGGCTCTTGTTATAAGCTATGAGATGTTAAATTATTATAGCCATTGTATAGCATATTATAATGTATAAAGCGTAATATTACTATGTAGTGTTATACAGTACAATTAGTGATATGTTATGAAGATCATGTCACCAACGTGCGAAGACCACTTGAGATTGCTTTCAGAGCATCCAGAAGTGAACGGATCTGATGCCTTCCGTGCTCTTGTCAGTTATATGATGAAGACAGACAGAACATTGCTCACTAGAGAAGATTTTCAGAACATATCAGGAAAGATAAAATGAAAACAGAAAAAATGAATGGTTTGCGAGAGCAGATTGGAATATTGAGCCGGCTAAAAAAGATTTTCAAACATCAATATGAGAGGAAAGAGCAGCTCAGGGAAATGATCCTAGACATCCATGATGTCATTGGGAATCTCAAGGAGTTCAGATCATGCAACCTGGGAAATGTATCCATTTATATCTCATTACAGCAGAGGTAAGATACCGGCGGGCCACTACCTAGAGCTACAGAGGAGCATGACCAATGGTTATACGTCTTGTCCAAATTTCTCTGATTCACAAGTCACTGGAAGCCACACAGAGGTACATACACGTGCCGCAGCAGAGAGCTGCTGGGGCGTTCACATCCCGGTTTGTGAGATAGTTCAGGGAAGAGAAAAATGATCAAATTCGCGCAGATAGACGAATACGGACCCGGTTGACATGGGGCTGCCCGAATACGTGATTTTGAACCAATTCCATTCACGTAACCTTTCCTACACACCTTGGTTTTTCCATATAAATGGCAAGAACACCAATGGTACAATCATATCTAAGAAGGCAAATACTATGGATAATAGGGTGTCTCACATTTCATGAAATGCCCGACTAATGTCGAACATTATTAACAAAATGAGAATATTGGGATATGCACGACACGCATATCCCAATGATCATGAAAAGGATAGACATTATAGTTTCCCCTGATTCAAGAAAGAGGAAGTATTCTGATCGCCAGATTCTGAAGATCCTTGTATTGTTGCAGATCTTTGGAATTTCATACAGATCTGCAAGGATATTCCTCCTCAATCATGTGGAATATCTCCATATGGTTGGAATCAGTGAAATACCATCATTTCAGACTTTATCAAGGAGATCCAGAATGTTCGATCTTCATGGAATAAACAGCGAAATAACTTCTCTCTATACCATGGATAATATTGCAGTTGCTGATTCATTCATGATACATACATGCAAGTATTCCACTGCCGTGAGAAGAAAGAATTGGGGGAACTATAAAGATCCTGAATCAGGATGGTCTAAAACAACAAAGGGATGGTCATATGGCCGTAAATGCCATATGACACTTGATATAGATTCCTTGCTGATTATGGACTGGTTAATAACAAGAGGGAACATCCATGATTCAAAGGTCTTTCACGACATGGTGGATTCTGTGAGGGGTTTCTCCTATCCTTGGGGATTCAGCTTATGACACATCAGAAATATGATTATGTGTTTGAGAATACACATTCAATTCCGGTGATTGACACCAATAGGAGAAGAGGTATTATTCAAGAACGACTGTCAGTGAACAGGAATATTGGAATTGATCTCAGGAAGGAATATTCCTCCATGTATTCATTAAGATGGGAAATAGGAGCGTACATTCTCAATACTTGAGGAGATCATGAGAACAGAGAATATCTGGTATGTCAGTAACAGGGATTATGATAATGCAATTGGCCTGAAGGCAATTGCATACAATCTCATGGTCACGTCAAACATGGAAGCAGGAGAGAAGCCTAGGGAGATAAAGAAAATCGTCACTTGTTAAAATGTGAGACACCCTATAAATATACATATAATCTCCGAAATTAACTGGATGATTCGTTTGTCCAGGGAATGTTATTGCATCCTGCGTAGCACTCGGATACAGGAATTCATACCAAAGTTGTGGGTGCGAATATCCTGGCTGACTGACCCAACCAGATTGTACCATAGTAGATCCGGAGGAATCACTGGCTAGGGAATCCCACCCAGACAAAGAAATCTGAATTTCGTTGCCAGCAACTTGTGATGATGGTGTACTCTGTACAGATGTAGCAGTTATGCCTTCGGAGACCCAATTGATTGGGTAACTTCCCCCAAAGTAATACCACGGACGAGGATTATTGAAGACATAGCCATCCCAATTGCCACTTTGACTTGAGTTAGAGAATTTCATGTTCTGCAATTTTGAAAGCTTGAAGTTCACAGTTTGCGAAGAAACCGCGCCATTGACAGAAATTTCTCTCTTGTATGAATTGCCGTTTGAATTGTAAGTATAAGTAAGGTATGCTTTTATTGTATTTGATGTGGTGTTCATTAGGGTTCCCACAGTAAAGTCTTTGAGGCTAAAATTACGCTCCAATGCATAATTATCAATCAATACAAGTTGTGACCTTGCAGATTTCATAAAACTTGCATGGTCGAAGCTACCTTTGGCAAAGTTCACGTGCTGAGCTATTGCCATGTTTATTATAGAATTTACATTGCTAAGTTGGGTCTGTAACGCAAATGCGCTTCAAAATGTATTTGATGACACTGCATCGCTCGAAATGCTCGTGCCCGTGTTTCCATTAGATGCTCATACACTTGTTTCTGCGGACATGAGAACTCCCGCTAATACTACAATGGCAGTGATAAGGGTCAGAATTTGCTTGCTCGAATTTTTGGTTTTTGTCGTATGCCTAAAATTAAGAAATAAAATTATATAAATACTATTATTTTCCTACATATAGCACTTATTTTAAATACAACTTTTTGATTTGAATTATTCTGATTATGACTATTAAAATAGTCGATGTTACCAAGGTATACGATAAGCGCAAAATTCTGGAATCTGTTAGCCTGAACATCTGCAATGGTGAAATAATGGGTTTCGCTGGCATTAACGGAGCAGGGAAAACCACAACAATGAAAATCACGGCAGGTGTAATATTTCCAACCGTTGGTGATGTGCTAGTTGAGGACAAAAGTATAGTTACTGATGGAAAGCATGCAAAATTTGACATAGCATGGATACCTGAAGCTTCTCTTTTTGATCCGTTTCAACATCCCATTTCCTTATTCTTAGAATATGGATCTTATTTTGGAAGGCCGCATGGCGAAATAAAAGAACAGGCCCAGGAACTCATGGAAATAGTGGGTCTTGACGGGTTAATGAAGAAAAGGATAGGACATTTTTCAAATGGGATGAAAAAGAGACTGATGATAGCGCTATCTATCTTCCAGGATCCAGCAAATTATCTTTTGGATGAAACTTTTACCGGCCTTGACCCTGAAGGGACGAGGTTCCTAAGGGAAAATCTGATCAAACTCAAGTCAAAGGGCAAAGCAATAATGCTTTCAACGCACGTTCTAAATGAACTCAATGGATTGGCTGATAAGGTTGCAATAATCCACAAGGGTAGAATAGTCGATGTTGCCAGAGTAGATGAAATAATGGAATTTTCTGTGTTCATAGTAAGGTGCGATGGAGAGGAGTCGAAGATAAGAGCCGCTTTGGAAGATTTTGGCAGTGTAGTTCTCACAGGCAAAGAATATGAACTGTACCTTTCCGGCAAGAAGCCTGTAACCTCCTGGGAGATTGGTAAATCCTTAGAAAATTCGGGGTTAAAAGTTCTGTCCGTTGAGAGGAAAGAAAACACCATAGAGAGGTATTTCTTTGAGAAAATCGGGAAGAGCTAACCTGCCGAAGTCGCTCTGGAATACCTTGTCCTCTAGAAGACTTATCGCTGTTTTCTTGCTGATGGCATTGCTTCTGGGGCTCCTCACTTTGGGTCAGACGTCTTCCGAGGGGCCAACTATATCGATAGAAAATGGGAGTGGGTTCTATACCTTGTATAGCAATGGTGCCTATCATCTGGTTGTTTTCTCATATACAGCCAATGGGACTCCGTTAGAATCACAGGGCGTTAAGATAGTTTTCACCAATTCCACGTCCCAGGTCTCAAAAACGGTACTGGGAACAATTGGCAGTGATGGACTGGCTGTGGTGAATTTCACCTCCAATGAAACTTGGAATGCGAAACTGTATCTGCATGAGCCAACAGGTTACCAGTTCTCAGTTGGATATGGAATAGACCCTTCAAATTCGACAAAGGGTTTCCTAAGCTACCTCAACATCTACGATCATGGGTTTAGAAACAAGGCGGGTTTTGTAGTCTTTTATGTTAATACCAATGGCAAAAAGGCACCACAAACACAATTCAGATTATCTTATTCCAGCAAAGATTCAGGAGCTGTATTTGCGTACGGCTCTTCCAGTGACGGTGGCAACAACTCAAACTCTGTATTTAGTGGCACAATTGATCTTGAAAATGCAGGGGATTTCAGCTACACGCACTTGTACCCTGACTACAACTCCATCCCTGCAAAGATAAGCACTGCATTTGGAACATTGCAATACAACACGGGCTCTGGATGGAAAGATGTCAATAATTTTTACCTTACCACTGGCCAGTATGAGGTATTTGTCAGGCCATCTCAACAGTACCTGGAACCCCAAGTTTACCAAGCTTTTTTCAGCACCGACATACTGTTGGTCAGCCTTTTCGGAATTATAATTGCCACTCTTTCTTTCAGCTATCCTCGCGCCACCCGTTCCATAGAACTCCTTGTCGCAAAACCGCTTTCAAGAAGTGACATAATAGTTTCCAAATATTTTGCTTCCCTTATCTTTACAGGCTTAGCAATACTATCTGCACTTGTTGTGTCAGATCTACTGTTTTACTACTACTTTGGAATATATCTGAATGCCCAGGCATTTTTCCTGGTCTTTTGTGTATCGCTTCTGGCAGGGGCAATTTTCTCATCACTGACATTTCTTGTTGCCACCGTTGGAAAAGGCTTTGTTTCTATCTTTGCTTCACCTTTGGCAATCCTGTTCTTCTTCTATTATATCTTTGGATCTTTCACCGCTGGCCTGTTTAAATTACTGCAAACGGTGAACTTCGTTACCTCAAACAACGTTTCAACTTATGGCATGTACTTGAATCCTTTCCAAATTGTGTCCGGAATACTACAAGAATTGGACAAGGAATTAGGAATAGGGTCAGCAAGTGCCCAAACCTTGCTTCCATTTTCCATGCAGAACTTGATTGTCTTCCTGTTTCTGTGGGCATTTATCCCAATACTTCTGGCAGCCGTAGTATGGAGAAAGTCTGAGGTATGAATGCCTATCATTTTCACAACGTGAGGTAATTTTTGGGACCTTGCATCCACGTTCAAAAAGAGTACTTCGGGAAATTCAACTTCCTCTAAGCCACACGAGAACCGAAACGACAATGGTTTAAGCCCATTAGCCACCAAATTAGATTACTGATGTGGCTAAATCTGCCTTGGACAGAAATTTCAAGTAAGTAGACAAATGACGGAATTGGCACTTAGGCATGAATCCGGACATAGAACAGATGGGGCTGCCCGGATTTGGACCGGAGTCTCAGGCTCCCAAAGCCCGTAGGATACCAAGCTAC
>JAJZAR010000191.1 GCA_021799315.1 Thermoplasmata archaeon
CAATCTTTCCAAAGGAGTTCCATTGAATTCACCGATGATCAGGAGGTCCACATCGCTCCACAGATTGAAGTCTCCTCTTGCATAAGAACCTATTAAAAGAGCAGTACACTTAAAATTTAGTCCATTGATGAAATCTAAAACATGGCCAATCACTTGTTCCCGTTGTCTTTTGCGGTTTTCAATAATGTCCACCTCTCATCCACCTCCGAAATAACTTTTTCAGAAGATCCCAGGGCATCTTCTGTATTCCCAATGGAATAGTGGTAATATGGAAGAAGTAAATAATGGGATCAATTAATATATTTAGCGTTGTTTTGATGAATTAGAAATGGAAGAGTGCCTCATATGACAATGATGCGACTCCTAGTTTCAATCGACCTATTTTCTATTTTGTGAACCATATTAACATGTTAGCTGGTGTTTTCGAGATAAGTTGAAAGAAATGGTAAATTTAAATTGCATAATATAAATAGACATTCTCCAATATTTATCTAATTTGATCCCTAATGGCCTTAATGAAAGCTTCTATATTGGAGGATTCTGTTACGGGCAGAAGTATTACATCACCGCTTGACAGTTTGATCAAACACGCGGAACCTCTCAGCACAAAGTACAAAATTATGAATAATATACCAACTACAAATATAATTATTGCCGGAGAAACCACATGAATTACGGCAAGTACTAATCCCACTAGAAGCATGATGATCCCTATTACATACAGTATCTTGTGACTGACATTATCCATAATGATCTTTGTAATATGATTGTATGCAGCGTCTTCCAGATGTTCATTTCGAGTTAGTATCAGCCTTCGGTCAGTTGCATAATATCTATCCTTATTTTTCTCATAAGATGCTACAACCGTTTCGCCACTTGCTAAAAATGAGTCAATATCCCTAGCCATGCAGATTTAATTGTGCCGGCAATTAATAAAGTTTTCACGCATACAATATAAATTTGGCGTAATATAAGATACTTCAGAATCAAAAATATTCAAAAATTTTTATCAAATCGCTCAATATAACTATGAAAGTGTCAAAAAGTTGTAATTATATTTACATTCAATGGTAAATGGTAAATTAGATGTAATGTGGATTGTGAAAATACCGTTACGTATAGGTTTTACAGGTGAAGAGGAGACCTTGCCAAAAGGATAAATTTTCTCAATTGAAAACGAATATGAAATATTATCCTGAAGTTACTCGGGTGGCTTAACCAAAGGCTTATCCATCATTTGATATGCTTGCATTTCACCGTATACGGCTTTAATGGCATCAACTTTACCAGAGAATTCGTATTTTTTGGATGCCAAATCTACTCTTATAATGGCTGTTTTGGTTAGCAGACCCTTCTCTTCATAAGTAATATTTTTTACCTGTTCAATGGGAATTGCAACAAAACTATTCTTTTTAAAAACCAATCCCTTTGATTTGTACCACAGTATACGCCTGTCAGTTATAACAACTGTATATTGATCACCCTGAAAGCTAACCGATGAAGGCGACGAGAACCTTACATTTTCCCCAGGTGCTAAAAATTGTTCTACTCCCATTCTTATCAATAGAGCACCCGATGATTATATATAAAATTTTTTAGTGATTTCGCAATAATAGCACACCTAAATTGAAAACTATCTTTCAGGACTCGGTTGCTAGGAATAACATGAATTAACCATCAATTCATTCCTTCACTCTGAACCGCCCCAGCGGGAGCTTCAAACAATTATGATTGGTTATTGAATAATTCATACTTTCTGATCAGGTCAAGGGAGTATACTCGTTTCACCAGACTAATTTGATTTAAAATGTCATCCATTTTAATGTGTTCCTTAGTCCCCTTCTCAACGGACTGGAAAAATGCCTGTTGTGTGGCTCTTTTAAAAAGGTAAATAAGATCTGCGAAAGAGAAACCCTCAGTCCTATGGGCAATAAGACTTGCGTCCACGTCCCTCGAATAATATCCCTTATTAAGCTGATCCTTTATAATCTCTAACCTGTCAAGAGATGACGGCAGGGTAACGTATATTTTCTGGTCAAATCTGCCTGGTCTGAGCATTGCAGGATCTATTTCCCAGGGCAGATTCGTGGCGGCGACTATTACAGTTCCCCCAGTGTTTTCCGTCATCAGCCGGTTGATTTCAATGAGAAGTTGAGTAACGCCTCGCTTAATTACACTCTGGTCTGAGGTTTCTCTCCTTGGAATCAGCGACTCCACCTCATCGAGAAACAACAGGTTGGGAGCGGTCTCCCTGGTTAGCCTAAATAGATCTGCGATGTTCTTTTCGTATCTGCCAAAATATTCGTTATATAAATAAGCAGGATTTAATTCTATGAAACTTATTCCTGCTTCCCCAGCAATTGCCTCGGCAAGAAGGGTTTTCCCATTGCCCGGAGGACCGTAAAGTAGAACTCCTCCACCTAAGCTAATTCCGAACTCTCTTGAAAGATCTTTATAAACAAATGGATATATCAGGGTGGCCCTGAGATTTCTTTTAATTTCATCCATGCCCTTCAGGTCAGAAAACTTCCGAGTGGGGTTTTGTATAAATCGTGCGCCAAGTTCAGCAAATTTTTGGGAATAATCGACATTTCCCTCTTTAGTTTCTTCCTGTTTGCCCGGTACTAGAATCTTCTGATTAATTAACGATTTAAGGGTGGATACTCGCTGACCAAGTGAGGATGCTGAATCGACATTTATTGTGGAAAGCGACTGGAGTATTTCATTCAGGCAATTTTTAGCATTATCAAAATTTTTACTCTCGGCAGATACACACTCCATGAAACGGTCATAAGCCTGCTTGATGATAAGGTCAATATCTGCCTGATTTTTACTTCTCACCAGCTTCCACCTCACTGTCGAATATTTTTGCCATGGGATATACCTTTTTAGAAAGGAGGCCATCTTTAACCGTGCTTATTTCAACTGTTATTACAAACTGGCCGGGCACAACCCCTACTTTGTTCAGTTTTTTTTG
>JAJZAR010000192.1 GCA_021799315.1 Thermoplasmata archaeon
CCATACAATCTTGCAGTTTCAGAAGAACTCATGGGTTTTCTCGATGAAAATTTCTACCTGCAGGTAGCTCATGGGCCCATAGGGAAGAGGCTGCACCAGTTGAAGGTCTGGCTGGAGGCGGGCAAATGAGCTCAAAGGGATCAGCTGCAGAAGGCATCCTGTTAAAGATGCTTCTCCAGAATGGAATAGAGGCAGAACATGGCTCTCCATCAAGGCCAGGGGACATCATCGTACCGCCGAATGTTATCATTGAGATAAAGGATCCAAAGGGAAACTCATACAGCTTCAAGCAGCACTCAGGAAAGGGAGAGCAGCAGTGGAAGGCCCTGAAGGAAAAGAAGGAGAGGTTTCCATGGCTTGAGATCTTCTATGTTGTGAGGTTTGGCAGGAAGGAGTGGAAATATTTTCTGATACCGGATAACACTGGAACTCTGAAATTGAAAAACGGTTTCAACCTGCAGGACCTCTTCACATTGCTCATGGAGAAGCAGAAGGCTTATATGGCGAATGGAGCGACGACTGAAGTTGGAAATGAAAATTGATCTTCCGGAATCCTGGAATCAGGTTTTGAATTTTCTTGAATCTCTAAGAAGCAACAATAGAACAGCAATTGCCAGAAGCCCAAAGGAAATAGCGGAAGCAGTTGGAATACCAGAGCAGAAGGCAAGGCTTATACTGGCAGAGCTTTATAGAATGAATTTGGTTGAAAGAAGAACCAGGGGGGTAAACAGGAAGGGTTATCCTTTCAAAAGTTTTTACCGTATTAAGGAAGGTAAGATCCTATGAGTGACTGGCCTGATAATTTCAAACCCAGGGAGTGGCAAAAGATGACGCTTCCAGTGGTCAATAACTTTCTTTCACAGGAGAAACATGTTGCTCTGGAAGTCCCCACTGGATCTGGAAAAACTCCCTTTGCACTGCAGGTTGCAAGGGAATTTGACGGCCAAGTGCTATTTCTGACCAGGACCAAGGATCAATTCACGAGAATATGGGAAGATAATGAGAAATGGTTCAAGATGCCTTTGATTTATTTGATGGGTAAAAAAACCCTTTGTGCGAGACCGGAATTATGGGATAAAACCGATGATGACGAAGACACAGACTCCGAGGAAATCACGAATCCCTGTAACATTTGTGTCCTGAGGAAACTAAAGAGGAAAATAGATTGCAATGCTATGAAAAGTCCAGATGCGTTTGTTTCCAGTGTTGTAAAACGCGCTCAGGACGGTTATAAAAGCGATATATCCAACGGGAGAATTGTGCAAGAGGAATTGGCAGATACTGAAGAAACATTATCAGAAGATGTGCCTGAGGATAGATTTGAGGGATTCTGCCCCTATTATTCCGTCAGAAACAGTATGCAAGACGCAAAACTGGTTCTGGGCACCTACAATTATGCAATTAACCCATCCATAAGAAAAAATGTTTTCGGAAATGATGAAATCGGCTTAACTAGCCAAGAAAACTCCTCGAGCGGTGAGTATTACTCTGCTGGTGGTATTGTTCAGGAACTCCAGAATTATGGCAAGGACTTTTCAGAAAGATTTAAATTGATTATCATTGACGAGGCACATAATCTGGATTCTGCCATAGAAAATTTGGGGCAAAAACTATCGGTTGATACAATAAATAAGGCCTTCAAAAGTTTATTCGGTGAAACAGAAATTCTCTCTGAGGAAAATGCAGAAAAACTGGAAAATCAGTCTGGAGCTGAAGGGGTTTCAGTTTTCCTCTGGAAACTTTATCAATCCATTCTAAGGGGTAAGATCAAACTGGATGATCACCTGAAAAGGTTTGAGCTGACCGACGACCTCATAGTGAGCTATGAAAAAGCCAAGAAACCCTTGGAAGTTCTGAGTGGACGCGAGAAAGAACCTGAAAAAGGGGAATTACAGTACCCAAAAGTAGCATCCGTAAGGAATTTTATGTCTAAATTTGCATCCAAGAATAAGGATGGCAGTTACGGCGTGTATCTTGAAACGTATAAAAAGAAAAACGGAACTGAAAGCAGGCGTCTCAGGATCATGTTCTTTGACCACTCCTCCTATCTTTCCTTTCTGAAATATAGCAAAGTCCTGTTCCTATCAGCCACGATGCCGAGCTGGGACCATATAAGCTTCATTTGGAATCTTCCAGATACGGAATATATTAACCCCCAGCAGAGCGGCCTTATCGATAACCATGGTAAGGTACGGTTCCATTCAGATAGTACTTTATCAACAGAAGGTCTTCACAATGCCCCTTACGAGGATAAATACAACGCCGTTTTTAAGTATGTAGAGAAAGTTAAAAGCATAGCCACGGGAGCAGAAAAAAGTGTTCTTGTTGCATTCACCAATGGAAGTATTAGAAAGTTGTTTTTCGAAATAAGTGATACAGATAAGTTCATGAAACCTTTGATATTATCTCCGACAGGTAAAATGAAAGCCAGCTTTGTGAGATCACAACTGAAACAAGGGTCGAAGGTTGTTCTGGCGGTACATCATGATTCACTTTTGGAGGGTGTGGAATTCTTAGATACCACAAATAAGAATTTACTCAGTGATGTTGTGATAGCAGGTGTGCCCATACCTCCCAACGACGATTACAGAAAAGATTTTTCTAACTTCATCTTAAAGACTGAGGCAGGGCGGCACATTTCGAAGGAGGATCTATTATATAATGAACCTGCCCTTAGTGCCGTGAAACAGGCCATAGGAAGGGCAACAAGAAGTCCGGAAGATTTCACAAGGGTATGGCTCCTGGATTATAGGTTCCAAAAACAGTTCTGGAAAAGGAATCTTTTGGGAAACGAAGTCTAGCAGGTCTGGCTGTCCATTACCATTTTACGATACATATTTACAAGGTGTACATCTAGGAGTAGATCGCTATCTTGTAAAACTATTGCGTATCAATAATTCTGTATTTTTATATGTCTCAGATCGAGCTCTATTCTTACTGCTTTATTTGAGGCTATTTTATATTCTTCACTTGA
>JAJZAR010000193.1 GCA_021799315.1 Thermoplasmata archaeon
TTTCCTTTACGTGGTAATATATTATTTCCGGTTGCTGTTCACTTTCTTTTCTTTGAGGGTCAATTTTTCACCGATATAATTCCTCACATCGTAGAAAAATATGTTATCATAAGGGCATGCTTCTGCGCAATCACCTATACCAACGCATCTTGATTCTTTATAAAAGCCATCTTTGATAAAATTGCCGGGGTGTCCAGTATTGCCAACCGGGCACGCATTGTTGCATGCCTTTGTTTCACAGGTAACGCATTGATTTGGGTCCTTTACTTTCAATTTAAACAATCCATATTTTCCCACAAATCTATTGAAATTCCCCCAATGGCAGTAACCTGTGTTTATGCATCCATAGTTACCAAGGTAGGGCATGGTAATGAATACAAGATACCAGACGATACCAAAGAGTATTATGTAAATGAATTGAAGCGGATCTTCGCCGTATACAGTAATGGGCTTGATATAGTGATAGTGATAAAGGAAAGATATCACGGACGCTGCACCCAGAGATGCATAAACTGTGAGAGAAGACATTCTATACAGTTTGCTCTTTTCTCCAGCTCTGGATAAAGAACTGGCGAGCTTTCCCGTTTTATTGAACTTTTTCATAGAGTTGTAGAACGTTCCCTGATACATCAGAGGAGCTGTACAGAAAACGGAGCAAAGTTGCCGTGCACCGAAGAGCAATGAGAGAATGCCACTCACAGCATATGTAAGTATCATTGGCAGGATCAATGCAGGAGCCAATCCCCCGGCTGATCCTATACCCATAGACCATCCCAGGAATGTGTAATGTTGCACCGTGGTTGGCAGAATAAAAGACGGTATCAACACGGAATATACTGCAAAGGCAACCATTAATAGAACAAGCCTAATCCTGTTTTCTAACTCCTTTGAATTCAAGAATTTAAATAACACCAGAGTGCCCATCTCTATTCCCATCATTAGATAGAAAAATGTTGAGAGCGATAGCAGTCCTACAAACGTGACTGAATTGAACAGGAATTGCCCAACAATATTGAGAAAATTTCCTCCGAAGGATGCCAGACCCATGGAGTTTATGAACGCATGAGTGCCATAAAATTGAAAATCCATGGTTGCACCCATTCCTACCTCAGCAACGTACACGAGAACAAGAAATGCTGTTGACCATTTCTGGCTTGCAAGCCAGTAAACTTTCTTACCCCTATTGAGATAATCTGGTCTAATGATCGCATGAAGATAGATGATCATCTCTGCTATAATAGATATAGAAATCACTATTTCCACTGAGTTATACTGAAATAACATCACACCTGCCATCATCAGTCCATAAACCCCGAGAATTTCCAGAATATATCTGGAAAACCCTTGATAAACGAAATCCTTCCTGAACAGGCTTTCAAAAACGTATACAAGAAGAATTGTCATGACAGAAACGCCCAGATAAACGGATATCTCTGTCCAAATACTGGTGGAGATTGCATCGGGCGTGAAGAACATAACAAGAGACTGAAGTAGGATGAAAACGAAGAAGAAGCCCTTTTCCTTTCGAATAGTCAGAATTGCTGTGAGCCCCATTTCAAGGCTCATGGGAAATACAAACCAGTATGAGGATACCAGTTCAGAGAACATTTTCAATACATTTGTTCCGTAAATCTGATTCACGTATTGACTTGTAGATATTGAATTGAAAATCAAACTCATAAGAAATTCGTTGAAAAGTGTAAGAAATACGACGACAGGAAGGTTTACCTTCATGGTTTTCTGGTCATCCATAAGGTTGTTCGCAAGAGATATGAGGGGGTATGCTAATTCAAGGACCATAACTCCTGCGGATATAACAACAGTATCAACGATTGTGAAGGGAAGAATACCAAGAAAATAGACTGCTGGACCTATGAGCATGCCGTTCATCATTGCGAGAATCAGGTAGACTGTGAATGTCTTCAGAGATGAATCAGAATTTCTTGCAAGATAGAGGATATATGATGCTGTTATTCCCATGACCACGGCAAGAATGATAAGAATTATCAGGCCTGGGGCAACCATATTTATAAATTACAGATAGAGTAAAAGAGTTTTCTAATTTTGCCTTTAAATTCTGCAATGACTCAATGACAGACATGATCGCCTGCAATGATTAAAAAGGATTGCTTTCGTTTACTACGCTGACCTTTTCTCATGACCAAAGCCTATGGGCTTTCTGGTTGGAAATCATAAAGTGTTACAGAATGCAAATTTCTTTAAATAAAAGCTGTGTATACATATACGTATGACGCAGATTATAAGTGTGCGTATTGACGATGAACTGTACACGAGCATAAAGGATATGGACATCAACATAACAGAAGTTGTGAAAGCGGCTCTCCACAAGAAAGTCAGAGATATGGAAAAAGAAAGAATGAAGCATGCTGTAAGAGATGTTGCAAGAAAGCTTAAGGAAAATGGGATAAACCTTGGATCAGAGGAAAATTCGAGAGGCCAGTAAAATGGACGAAAGATTCCTGATTACAGGAAATTCACTAATGGACCTTATAACAGATCACAATGAGATTGCCGACGAAGTTATTGGACTATCTGTATTATTGGAATATGGGACCTATGAATTTGGCACATTATTGTTGAAAAGAGCATCCAAATCTCAGAATGCTGATGAAATCCATAAAATCATTGAAGTTGGAGTAGAGTTGATGAATGCCATATCTCATATGGATAAGCTCACCCTTAATATGGCGATCCTGGAACCTATGTTGAATGTTGGTGTTTATAAAAAAATAAATTTTGTGCAGAGTTCATACATATTCACGGCACGTGAGCATAACCTTATTCTCATATGCAACGAGAAGGAGATACAGGATGCTGCAAAAGAGGTCGGCATTCCAGTGCTATTTACAGGAAACAGAGATTTTGAAAAAAAATTTACCCAGTTTGTAGAGAACAGAACCAGAATATGATTAGGTTTGTGAAATAGTACTCTTCACG
>JAJZAR010000021.1:0-16387 GCA_021799315.1 Thermoplasmata archaeon
AAATAAAAAATTAAGGCAAATTGAATCAAATACTCATGAAAAAAGAAAATTGGTAAAATTGACAAAATCTAAAATTTTATGGTGTTATGGAAATGCTACCACTGCTATAAATTGTGTTTCCATCGTAAACAAGGCTCAGTGAAGTAACTTTGTGAGTAGCTTTAAACACAAAACTAGACCCGCCGGTTATGAAAGCAGAATGGCTCGTTTCGTTCAGCCCAACAGTGCCCTCAGATGGGGCAGATAGTGCTCCGAGACTGGCTCCATTGATTTCAAGGGTTACCTGGGAAGCGGATAAATTAGTGGAAGATGAACTCACGTTAAAATAAACATTATACGCACTAGCACTGCCAACTTCCTGTGTTGTAGCACCTACTGTAACCACACTGTTGCTCACGCCATGAGTGAATCCACCCAATATTGTAACGAGAGTTGCGGCAAGAACCACAGTTATAGCAATCAGCAAGATTGTTGCTATGATTGCCGAAACTCCCTTATCCTTTTTCTGTCTGATTTCTTTCATATTTTTCCCTTTTTCTCGTAGCTTATCCATGTATATAAACATTTGCACAATGAATAATATACTATTAGATATAATAATATTTTAGAAATAAGTAATTGAACGGTCTTAATTGGGTTTTATGCCGCCGCTCTTATATATTGTTTTTCCATCATAGACGAGTTCAAATGAAGTTATCTGATGAGTATTTAGGGTGTCTCGTGTTTCATAAAATGTCATACGAATGTCTAACATTTTTAACAAAATAATAATGTGGGAATATGTCAGCACAACATATCCCAAGGTTAATTGCATTGATCGACAAAATAGTTTCGCCTGATCAGAGGATGAGAAAGTATTCTGATCGCCAGATCGTGAAGATTCTCATATTACTGCAGATCTTCCATATATCTTACAGATCTGCAGGCATATTCCTCAGAAACCATGAGGAATATGCTGAATTAATTGATCTCAATGAAATACCCAGTTTCCAGACATTATCACGAAGGGCAAGAATGCTTGATCTTCATGCCATAAACAGAGAGATCACCTATCTTTACGCTATGAATTCCATGGCAGCAATGGATTCTTTCATGATCCACACATGCAAACACTCAACAGCCATGAGAAGAAGACAGTGGAATAAATACAAAGATCCTGAGAGTGCATGGTCAAAGACCACCAAGGGATGGTCTTATGGAAGAAAGGATCATGTGGTGATAGATATTGATTCTCTATTGATCATGGATTGGTTGATCACCAGAGGAAATATCCATGATTCAAGAGTTGCCCATGACATGATCGATCCCGTGAGAAACTTCTCATACATATTAGGAGATTCAGCCTATGACACTTCAGAGATATATGATTACATGTTTGAGAATACCCATGCTCTTCCTGTTATTGATACAAACAAAAGAAGAGGCATTGTTTCTGAAAGATTGACAGTGAACAGAAAGATCGGTATAGATCTCAGAAAGGAACATGGATCCATGTACACATTGAGATGGGAGATAGAAAGAACATTCTCCATCATGGAAGAAATGCTTCAGTGCGAGTACGTGTGGTATACAAAGAACAGGAATTATGACACAACAATGGGACTGAAGGCCATTGCATATAATCTCATGATTGTGGTGAATAAGGAGATAGGAGAGAATCCGAGATCCATAATGAAGTTCGTCAGTTGTTAAAAGGTGAGACGCCCTAAATAATATTTAAAAAATCGGACAAATAATTAACCCTATTTTCTCCTGTTACTCGCATTATTCCATCGTAATTGAAAATTATAAACCACTATACACCCATGGAAAGGTATAAGATGTATATTTTCATTTTCCTCCTGAAGATGAAAATAGACGGTGACCAAAAAAGTCTTATCGGTATGGTAATAAATCTAGCAGTGATATTGATTTCTTATTTCTGGTTTGTATCAATAAAGGCGTCCATAACCGGTGCAGAGTTGACAGCATATGGCGCACCAATTCAATGGTTTGGCGCTATGCTTTATATAATTTATGTCTTTTCCATTGTGGCCCTGATAATGCAGGTCATAATATTCGCACTGAAGAAATTAGCAATATTTACCGGCTTGGAAGAACATAACTGAATAAAATTTCGTTGCCTTTTCAAATTTAGGTTTCAATACATAGACTTGCTGTTAATTCGGAATAAGTTTGCCCTGCGACTTTTAAAAAGATTTACTTCAAAGAATAGTTTTTTTAAATATATTCGTCTCTGATTTTCTTCTTGTCAAGGAATACATCATTGGGAGTTAATACATAATAAAGTTCGCCCAGTCTACCGTAATCGCCCTTTACATCTTCAATAAGCTTTTTTATGGCCACCTCTATTTGATTCAGGTTATTCAGATCCTTTCCTGCGTTGCTAATGTCCACAATAACAATATTTTTTTGATAAAGGAGTTTGGCGATTCTGGACTTAACGTGGTCCACACGTTCCACGTCCACAACTTTTATGCTTTTCAACTGTTCACTTGAAACAATAGTGTCAAATCTGTAATCCTGAAGGTCCAGATATTCAACCATGTCGTCTTCGTCGTTTTCTCTATTGGATTTCCTTCCAATCAGTGGCATTTTTTATTACCTCTACACGAAGCTGACCGTATCAATACCTTTCACTTTCTTAATTTCCGACAGCATATCCTGATCAAGCGGTCTCTCCGTCACTATTCTTGCTACCGGGTCCTCACTTATTATGGGGTCGTTGACAATTACCTGCCTTATGCCAATGCCCCTTGAAGCGATAATAGAAACCACATCACTGATTATACCAGCCCGTGAAGGGTCGTCTGCCCTTATCTCTATTACACCAAGGTTCAATAACTTGGAACTTGCACTGCTCATATCCGCTATAGGCCTAAGTTTCTTGAAAAACTTAAGCAAATCATCGCTTTCAATGATCTTCTTAATGACCTGCACAACCACGCGTTTGTCAACACCAATGGCATCAGAGAGAGAGCTTGGCCTCACTTCGACCTCGCCAGAAAATATGGAATACTCCTGATCATATTTCTCATTTATCGAGAAACCGTATTTCATCAAGTACTTCACTATCTTCATCTGGGAAGGATATTTCCCAAAGGCATCATTCAATATTTCCCACATTTATTTCACCTCATGTTCCATCAAGTATTCCATCTTCCGAAACCTGAATTACGGCCTCGCCCTCCGGAAGGTAGGGCGAGTCGATCAATCTTGCTATTCTCTTACCAGCCTTACCCTTTCTCAGATAAATTCTGAATGTTGCTGTATGCCCAACAATATTGCCCCCTATGGGTGCAGTTGGGTCTCCGAAGAATACATCTGGCCTTGCTGCTACCTGATTTGTCACAGCTATGACTGCATTCATCAGTGTTCCAAATTTCAGCAGATCGTGCATGTGCCGGTTGAGCAGTTGTTGCCTCTCTGACAGCGAACCTCGCCCCATGTATTCTGACCTGAAATGGGATGTGAGCGAATCCACGATCAGTAGCCTGGCCTTGTATTCTTTGGCCATTTCAGTTACCTTTTCTCCAAGAAGAATCTGGTGATGAGAATTGTACGCTCTTGCCACATGAATTCTTCTCAAGACCTCGTCTGAATCCAGATCTCTATACTTTGCCATCTGTATAATTCTCTCCGGTCTAAAGGTGTTCTCTGTATCTATGATCAGAACATCAGAATTGAATCCTCCTTTCTCTGTGGGCATTGTACAGTTAACAGCGATCTGATGCATAATCTGTGTCTTCCCAGAACCAAATTCTCCAAAGAATTCACTTATGGACTGAGTCTCCAGACCTCCACCAAGCAGATTGTCGAGGTTTTGGCTTCCTGTTGTCAATCGAAGCACATCCTTTCTCTTCTGAAAGATGTCTTCCCCAGATTCGAAATTGCCAACGTCCGCCAGCTTTCTTGCCGCAACGATAATTTTCGCAATTGCACCTTCACCTATACCTGTTAAGTCAGATACCTCCTTGGGAGATGATGTGGCAATAGCCATTATATCATCAAGCCCGTTTTCTCTGAGCTTCTCAGCTGTAGCTTCTCCGACACCAGGTATATCTTCTATGGTAATTTTCTTCTCTTCTTCCTTCACTTTTTCGTCTTTTTCCATTTTAATTCACACCCAATTTCATTGACCTGTCTGTTTCCTTGATTGATTCATCTCGCTCCATTGACTGCATCATTGAACGTATGGCGTCAATGTTTTCTGGAATCACATCGCTCTCTTGGTGTACCGCCTGAATATAACGGAACGTGTTACCTTCAGCATGTATGGATTCCTTCCATACTGCTATTTCAAAGAGATCGCCCCGTTTCCTTCCTCTTTCCCTTGCCATGTCCATGATCTGAGCAGTGGAAGTTATTCCAAGTTTTCCGGAAACACAGAGTATTCTATTATACCCCTTGAATACACCAGTCACATCTTCCTGCGATAAGCTCTTTTCTGTTGTAATCTTTATGGTATGTACATGCATCAGTGTTGTCGGAACCTTCACTGCTACTGTATTGACCTGTCCTATTTCCATAACAGTTTTCAGGTCGGGACCATGATGTGATGGAAATGAAAGAGAGGGTTCAACAGCATTTATGGGTCCTTTTTTGCTGTCGTTCGGATCTGTGGCTCTCCTTATTATGGTTGCATCAACCTTCATAGCCCCAAAGGCTTTAGATACTGCAGAAACTGTTCTGGCCATGGCTGTTGTATTGCACGAAACAACTCTTACAACATCCTTCCCCCATGCATCCACATAATTACTGTATGCATTGAAGCTTGCCTCTACCATGTTTGATGGCTCACCACCCTGAAATATTACCTTCTTCCCATTTTTTTTATACATATCAAGGTTCTTCTGCCCCTGTCCTTCCGGTGTGGCGTCAACTATTATATCAACATCATCCACGAGACTTTCAACATCACCATGAGTCTCTATGCCAGCATCCTCAAAGGCCTTTTCAGACCCTTTACTTGCACAGAAAACACGATACATCTTTGATGCTTCAATAGCAACGTAATCAGGTTTATTTTTAACGACTCCGACAACCGTCATGTCAGATTGTGCACGCACTGCGTCTGCAACTCTCCTTCCTATGGTTCCATAACCGTTTATTCCTACCTTTATCACTTATACCTACCTGTACATTGAATTGGGATCTTCGCCTTCATCTCCATTCCCCTTCAAATGCTTATATTCATCGGTGACTCTCTCTATGTCCTGCTGAATCTCTTTGACACTCTTCTCCAGTAAAGACGTCTCTATTTTCAAGTTGTATATGGAGTTTAAGGCATTGACGATCGCCAAGACTGCATTAGGGTCTGGAAATTGTGTGGATACATGGGTTATAAGAGCTATGGTCTTTTCCTTCGAGAATATACTCTCATTCAATATGGCACCGCCAACTCCAGTGATGAGAGCTGCTTCGGCGGTTTCAATTTTTGTGGACTTAAGTTCATTGATTCGTTCTCTACTGGCAACAAGAAAGGCTTTTCTCTCTTCTGGTAGGTCTCTAACAGGAACCCCGTCGATAACAACAAATTCCTTGGGTTTTATGGTTTTTACCCACTCCATGAGTGTTTCGGTTACATCGTATAGACCACTCATGTCTATGGGCACTTCGCACTGTATAATAACCAGTGTCCCTGCCTTATTGGAGTATATTCTGAAGGGACTTCGCATTTTTCCCCCTACAAATACTGTCACGGGAGGTATGCTACTGGATTTGATCATTGCGACCTCGTGAAGATTGAATTCCTGAATAATATAACTCGTAGTCGTCACGCCAAGTGATGTATTGCCTATAAATCCCCCCACAATTACAGGCGATGAGAATTTTTGATCTATGATATTCATTATTTTTGTCTTGTTCACGTTTTCTGGCATCTGAAGTTGTAATTAATCTTTATATTTGAACATTTGCTATATATTTAGCTATGTCCTAATCTGGATGATTCATTATTTATTTATGTAGCTGACAAAGAGTTGAAAAAGATTGGAAAAACCGTCTTTCCATGTGTTAAGTTTTGGTTTAGTTAACCTTATGCCATACCTTATGGGCACCTCTATCAGTGTGCCCTTTCTCATGGCTTCAATCTTGATTTCCTGCGAGAATGACATACCATCGCTCAGCTCCCTCACCTTCTCAAGTATTTCTCTTTTGAATACCCACATTCCACTCTGGGAATCATATAATCTGAACCCGTATAGTATGGAAATAGTTCTATTCAGTATCTTGTTGCCAATAAGGTGTAATGTTGTATAGGAATAGGGTGTGCGGAGAGTCATCCTGTCACATGAAATGAAATCCACCCTATTTACAAATATGAGTTCAATCAGTGGTTTTATGACATCCGGTGGGTATGTTCCATCCCCATCAAGACAAACTATGATCTCACCAGAACAGTGAGAAAGACCAGTTTTGTATGCTCTTCCATACCCCCTTTTGGACTCAGATATTACTGTTGCGCCAAGATTTCTTGCAATTTCCTGGGTCCCATCCGTGGAATCCGTATCCACAACTATTATCTCCTTGGGATTCAGGTATCTGAGGCTTTCTATCACAGAGCCTATGGTCTGTCCCTCGTTCATTGTGGGAATCACAACACTTATTTCCATATCAGGTTTCAATATTGGTGAATAAATATTCTATTATTAACACTTCCATGTCATTTCTTGAGATATAATCCATATTACGCATAAAGTTTATAAGCTCTTTACTGACTGAGGGATCATGACACTGGATATTGGAACTCCTGCCCCAAATTTTAAGGGCCGCATTGATAGTGAGAAGTATATCTCACTGAGTGACTTTAAGGGAAAGATGAATGTTGTACTCTATTTTTATCCAAAGGACAATTCTCCTGGGTGCACAAGAGAAGCATGCAAATTCAGAGATGAAATTGAAGATTTCCAGAAACTTGATGCAGTTGTCATAGGCGTTAACAGGGCCGGGCTGGATTCACATAAAAAATTCATAGAAAAAAGAGAACTGCCCTTTGAGATCATATCCGATTCTGATGGCGCCATATATAGATCCTATGATGTCAAAGGAGGATTTATCAGTGAACGTGTCACGTACATTATTGATAAGGAAGGTATCATCAGAGGTGTGTTCAATTCTCAAATGAAATATCTGCAGCATCCAGATTACGCAAGAGAAGTTCTTGATAAAATTTCAAAGGATAACAAAGAAGTTAACTGATTCATTGAGAGCCGAATTGATCCAATATGGGATTAGAGAGAAAGTCAGGATGACTGAAAAGTAATTCCACGTCTATATTTTTTATCTGTCCTGTTGAGTTTCTCTCCCTTATGGTGACCATATTCTTCTCCATGGTTTCATAGTCCACTGTGATACAATAAGGTGTTCCTATCTCGTCCTGCCTTGCATATCTTCGCCCTATGGTTCCGGATTCATCATATACTGTATAGGGTTCCATTGATCTCAATCGTTTGAATATCTCTTGTGCCTTTTCAGACAGACCATCTTTTTTCTGTAGGGGGAGTACGGCTATTCTGTAAGGTGCCATAGGAGCAGGCAATTTCATGACATTGTATCCACTGTCCCTCTTGGACATTGAAGAGAGAAGGATGGAAACTATGACTCTGTCCACACCTGTAGCCGGTTCTATAACTCTTGCAATCTGATTTCCCTCATAGGCCAGATTCTCTCCGGATTTTTCCATGTGTCTTGTCAGATCATAGGTGCCCCTATCTGAAATACCTGTTATTTCAAGCCATGAACCCTCCATGTTGAACTCCAGGTCCCAGCATTCACTGGAGTAGTGAGCGAGTTCATCGTCCCTATGCTGCCTGAATCTCAAGCGTGTTTCATCTATACCTACATCTACGGCAAAGGAGAGGATCAGTTCCATGAAGAATGCGTGCTCTGCCGATTTTATTACACTCTTTTCCACTGCCTGAGAAAGATCCATGGTGTGTGTTTTTCCATACTTATCGAACAGTTGCGCTTCTCTATTTCCCGAAGGTGCAAAGACCTCGGAACCTTCCTCTGGAAGAAATACTTCTGCTTCAGCCATGTTAAACTCCCGCTGCCTTATCAATCCCTGCCGAGGTGCTATTTCGTTTCTATACCCCTTTCCCTGCTGATACACTATGAGCGGCAACTTACCCTTGTTATAGTTCAGTAAAAGCTTGAAATTAACAAATATACCCTGAGCGGTTTCAGGTCTGAGGAAATAGCTTTCTGAGCCAGATTCTGTCTTGAACATAAGATGAAATTCAAAAACCTTATCCAGCCTTGCACCACATCTGGGGCATTTTAATATGTGGTCACTTAAAAGTTTTTCACCTTCCTCAACAGACTCTGGAACAATTTCATAGCCGGCATCTGATAGAATATTCTCGAGCTTAAATCTGTTCTTGCATGACCCACACTCCGCTGCTATATCAAGAAACTTGTCTATGTGACCGGAGGCCTTAAGCACGACCTCTGGCGTGAGATTGGGTGTGTCAATTTCAATACCGCCCACTGATGCAAAGGCTCTTTTCCACTTTTCATATACTCTATTCTTTAATAGAGATCCAAGAGGGCCATAATCATTAAGTCCTGAGAATCCACCATATATGGAAAAGGAGGGCCAGAAAAATCCTCTCCTTTTAGCGATCTCCATCAGCTCTTCAAGTTCTCCCTGTTTAGACACATACCGCAATGCGAAGATGTTTAATTATAACTTTCCTCTGAAAACAGAAAGTATATCCAGATCAAAGAGAAGGCCCTGCAACTCCTTGAGACTTGTTGTGACCGGTATCTGATTGAAGTTCCCGTCCCTCATTCTTCTTGCTACGGTCCTCATTTTCTCATTGCTGTGTGCCAGTGTGGGATTTTTAATTGTGATCACCTCAGCAGGTTCTTCTGGTATCTGGAGATGGTTTTTTTCAATGAAATATGTAACAACGTTTCTCACAGAACTCCATGACCATGGATCATCATGAGATAGGGTCTCCACATCATTTATCTTTACAGTGCTCACATCTATCCTATCAAAGAGGTCTCTGTCTGTGAGCAACCCTGTGAAATTTCCGTGGGCGTCGGCGACTGGAAAAGTGAAAGTCCCTGACATCCTCATGGCTTTATAAACAAGAGGCAGAGGGGTCTTTTCCCACAGAGGAAAAATCCGCGTGTTCATAAGATCCTTAACAACCCTGTCTCCATAGTCCTTTTCCACAATTCTCAAAAAATCCTGAGGCGTGATCACACCAATCACTTTCCTGTCCTTATCAACTATAGCAGCATGTCTTCGCCTCTCCCTGAGCATAAGCATTGCAGCATCCTCTATGGTGGTGCTATCCTCAATAAAAGGTTCGTTTCTCACTATTCGGCTTGCCTGTGTCTCCTCAGGGTGTGCAAAAACATCCCTTCGAGAAATTATCCCAACATATCGGTTGGATGAATCTACAACAGGCATACCAGTAATGTTGCTTCTTATGAGCTCTGAAACAACTTGGGCAACTGTTGAAGGAACCTTGAAAGTAATGGGATCGGGTGTCATTATGGAACTCACGGAGTTCATTGATTCCCATATTCTCAGCACATAAAAATTGTAGCTTTCTTAATATATGGAGAAAAATACCTCTATGTGAAATTCTATGAGCCTCCTGTTGGAACTGTTGTATACGCGATCAAAGAAGATCTGGAATCTGCAAGAGTTATAGATCGTCCCAATAGATTTTTAGTAAACGTCAAGTTGCATAATGAGGTTGTGAAAGCCCACATTCACGATCCTGGCAGGTTGAAGGAACTCATTTTTCCTGGAGCAGAAATAACCGTGAGGAGAACCCATGGCATAAAAACAGAATGGTCCGTTACCACAGCCTTGTTAAAAGATGAGGATATTCTCTTGGATACAAGATTTCATAACGACATAGCTTCAAAGTTTATGGGCCAGAGTTTCAGAACAGAAGTGGTGCATGGAGATTCAAGATATGATTTTGCCATAGATCATGGGTTCATCGAGGTAAAGGGGTGTTCCATGCAGGTTGGAAAATATGTGATTTTTCCGGATGCCCCCACGAAAAGGGGCGTAAAGCATCTCACTTCTCTAGCCGGTCTCAAGAAAGAAGGATTTGATTGCAATGTCCTGTTTCTCATATTTCGCAAAGGTGCAGAATCATTTTATCCTAATGTGATGACAGATCCACTCTTTGAGGAAGCTTTTTTGCTTGCCATTCGTAACAATGTTCATATGTTCTTTCCAAAAGTCACAGTTAAGGGAAATGATATTGTATACTGCGGCCGGTGTGTTGTTGGAAAAAATCCATTCCAAGACGAAGATTTTCTAAGAGAGTATTATAAGGTTGTGCATGACAATGAGTAGTCTTTAATTTGTAATCCAAGTCAAGTGGGATGATCCCTTTCCAAACGTGGCACCCATGGTAATTCTTTCATGAGATAGAACATCTTAGTCCCATGCTTCCAGATTTGCCTTAAAATCAATAAAAATAACTTTGGAGTAATCAAGGTTCAATAGACACAGCCAATAATTACAAAAATTTAAAAGATATTAAAGATACAGTCCCATAGGAATCTTATGTCACAGGCAAAGGATTATGATGTTATAGTTGCTGGATCAGGACTGGCTGGAACACTTGCTGCTACTATGGCCGCAAGAGGAGGAGCTTCTGTTCTGCTTCTGGATAGAAATGATGAGATAAATACGGGAAGAAAAACTGTGTGGGGATGGACATGCGGAGACGCTGTTGCCGCTTCCCATATGGAGTTCATAGAGAAGAATACTGGCGCAAAATTCGGCTATCCGGAAGTTGATCTTCCAGTGGACGGAGTTATGGCACTTTCTCCCGATCTTAAATCCAAATACCCGTTCGACGGAAAGGGATACTCTCTAAACAGACCACTATTCGAAAGAAAGCTTCTGAAACTCGCACAGGCGGAAAAGGTGGATTACATACCTCGTTTCGAAATAGATGGGCCAATTGTTGAGGAAAACTTCGTGAAAGGTATTACTGGTAGAGATTCAGACGGAAAGAAAGTTGAATATAGATCTAAAATAGTTGTGGATTCGCTTGGGGTATCCACTGTGATAAGGAGAAAATTGCCTGAAAACCCTTTTGTTGACAGAATGGTTGACATAGATGATATTGAGAGCACGGGCAGATACATATTCAACTTCGAATTGAAGGATGAAAATCTCGATTATTACGACGAAAAGTATGCACTGATTCATCTTAACAATGAACTGGCACCTGGAGGATATGGATGGGTATTTCCAAAGGCCAATCACAAGGTGAATATAGGCTTGGGCGTTCAGAAGAGAGCTCTCGATATGCGAAACAAAAAGATGGGAAGAAACGATAATTTACAGACGCTGATAGACAATTACGTGAAGTGGCTTCCAAACTTCAAAAAACTTGACATTGATGAGGCAGATAATAATGGGAAGGGTATCTGGTCTGTACCGGTGAGAAGACAGATGGAAAGCCTAGTTTTCAATGGCTACATGGGTGCAGGAGACAGCATGACCATGCCCAACCCAATCAGCGCTGGCGGAATCGGCCCTGCTCTCATATCTGGAGTGCTTGTGGGAAAAAATGCTGCAGCCGCAGTGGAAAAGGGAGACTTTTCCATAGGAGGACTCTGGAATTACAATCTTGATTTCAACAAAGCTTACGGATCTAAGATGGCCGGAATGGAGGTCTTCAGGATTTATTTACAGTCACTGAACAATGACTTGCTCAATTATGGAATGAAAAATTTCCTGACTAATAAGGAAGCCAGTGATCTGACTGTGGGACTCATACCGGAACTTTCCCTTGCAGACAAGGCAAAAATGATTATAAAAGGCATGAAAAACATGACTGCTTTTTCCAACCTTGTCTACACTGTCAAAAAAATGAAAGAATTGAATCAGCTATATGAAAGATATCCCAAAGGTCCAAAAGATTTTGAGCCTTTCAAAAAGAAGGTAGTGGAGGAGATTCATAACGCCAAGAAACGCTTTCCAACCTCCCCAATGTAATTCCAATAAAAATTATATAATTTAAATAGCCATATTTAGAAATTCTGCCATTTCAACATCCGGAATAAAGTCCAATTTTTTTGAAAGGCATATTTTTGCCACTTCTTTTCTCTTTGGGCTGTAGTTGCTGCATATGACAGTTAAATTGTTACCAAGATTCAACAATTCTATCCCATCCTCTAGAGTCATCTCTCTGATGAGTCCACCGTCTTTAAACCTCGCGGAATTCTCCATGAAAATAATTGTATTTTTATTGCCAAGAGACAAGAACTCCTTTACCAGATCTTTCAGTTCTTCCATAGAGCCGGCTGTGATCATGCCCTCTCCCGTGGAATGCATCTGCGGTGAAAGTTCGAACCCGCTATCCTGAAACCTATTGTAAGGAAATACAGGGACCTTTGCACCGAAAGTATCTATTTCAGGAATATTCTCGGGAAGTGAACCTTCCAGTATGGCTTCAACACCATATCTTATCCAGTTGATCTTGGACCATTTACTCAGTACTGGAACAGTTCTGCTGGCCCTTGCATTGAGTTCTATTACACTTATTTGGTTTCCATCTATCATGAACTGTATATTGGAAAAACCTTTCAGATTATATTCCCTGCACAGTTTTTCTGCTATGGATAGAATTGCTTCTTTCTCTGTTGAACTGGGTATGCCGGGGCCCATAATAGCTATGGAATCACCCGAATGAATGCCTGCATGTTCTATCTGCTCCATAATGCCTATGGGAACCATATGGTGCCCATTGGAAATAAAATCCAAGTCCAGTTCTCTGGAATTTTTCATATATTTCGATATCAATATGGGGAAAAGGTCCTTGCGCCCTACCAATTTTTTCCTGAATGATATGAATTCATCGTGAGATTTTATGATAAACATGGAGGTGCCCCCAATGACAAAACTGCCTCTCAGTATGATATTATAGGAAAGCTTCTCGCATGCTTTATCCATTTCGGTCATGTCATTCGCATTAAACCATTGGGGTTGTCCTACGTGAATTTTGTCGAGAAACTTAGAAAATTCATGCCTGTCCTCTATGATCTGAAGACTGGCTGCAGACGTTCCCGCAATCATCTGATCTCCGTAGGCGGAAGCGATGTCCATGGCCATATTCTGTCCGGTCTGTCCTGAAAACTGGACTATGACTTTTTCTGGTTTTCTCTGCTCAATGATGCCTGAAACATATTCAAGTGTGATCGGATCAAAATATAGTTCATCAGACACATTGAAATCTGTTGAAACCGTTTCAGGATTGGAATTGATCATTATTGTCCAGCGGCCCTTTTCTTTCAATGCCTGAATTGCCTTAACTGTACTGTAGTCGAACTCTAGCCCCTGGCCAATTCTATTTGGTCCAGATCCAAGTATGAGAATGGAACTTTTCACAGGTTCACCCACCTCATTTTCCTCTCCGTACGTAGAATACATGTACTTTGTTCTTGATGAGAATTCAGCAGATGAGGAGTCAATGATCCGTGTGCAGGAAATTATGCCCGCATTCTTTCGCATTTTCAGTATATCAAGTTCAGAAATTCCAATCTTCCATGAAATGATTCTATCAGGGATGCCACCTTCCTTCATTTTCTGGAGGTTATATTCAGGATTTTGAGAATGGTCATTCAATATGCGAAACATTTCAAGAAGACGCTGGATTATAACTCCGTTCCATTTCATGCTTTCGGCAATTTTTTTACCATTAATATTCTGATTCAAAGCTTGCAGCAGAAATCCAAGCCTGTTCCAGTTTGGAGTTGAGAGTTTTTCCATTATGGTCCTCTCTGGCATATGACTCTGGAATCTTTCGCTGAAATTTATTTCAGTTGCGACAACAGCTTTGAGAAATGCTTCTTCGAAAGATCGTCCTATACCCATAACCTCCCCTGTTGACTTCATTGATACACCTATCACCCCCGTATCAGCGAACTTGTCTGATGGCCAGAGGGGAATCTTCACAATAACATAGTCCATACTAGGTTCGAATGCTGCAGACGAGTTGGCAGTAATAGGATTTCTTATTTCTGGCAGATTCATACCCATGAGTATTAGCGTGGCAACCTTTGCAATTGGATATCCACTGGCTTTTGAAGCCAGAGCTGAGGAACGACTTGTTCTGGGATTTACCTCAATCACATAAAATGTTTCTCTGTCTGAATCAATTGCAAACTGAACATTACATGCACCAATTATACCGATGGATTCCGCGATAAACAGTGCAGCTTTTCTCATCTTCTGGTGAATGAAGTCAGGGATGGTAAGGGAGGGAGTTACCACAATGCTCTCACCTGTGTGTACCCCCATGGGATCAAGATTTTCCATGTTACACACCATTATGGAATTGCCGGCATTATCCCTTATGACCTCATATTCCATTTCTGTCATCCCCTCAAGGGATTGCTCTATCTCAACGGCATCAATCTTTCCGGAACCAAATACACTTGAAATAACATTTTGCGCCTGATCTTGACTGTTCAAAATTGTGCCTGATAGACCACCCAATGTGAAAGATGTTCGCATGATGGCTGGAAAGGAAGGAATGAGACTCATATTTTCGTGCCACGAATTTCTATGGAGTGTTATGGACCATGGTACTTTCATTCCTATATTCTCCATGAGTTTGTGAAAAACTGTCCTGTCTTCTGCCTTCCTGATGGATTCAGGAGTTGAACCCAGAACCTTCACATCCTGTTCTTTGAGAAACCCGCTTTCGTCAAGTTCTAAGAGAAGATTGAGAGCCGTCTGCCCGCCCATTGTCCCAATAATATGCGTAATTTTTTCCTCAATTATTATACGTCTTGCATTGTTGGCGTTTATAGGTTGAATATATATGCGATCTGCACTGGATTCATCTGTCTGGATAGTGGCAGGATTTGAATTGAGAAGCACCGTGTACACATTCATTTCTCTGAGAATTGACAGAGCCTGTGTGCCTGCGTAGTCGAACTCCGCTGACTGGCCGATCACAACGGGGCCTGAACCAATGATCAGTACCCTCATCTCACTGAGCTCAAACTCTGATGACATACAACATCTCCTTCATTCGGTCAAAGAATCCTGTGCTGTTCACAGGCCCAGGGGAGCCTTCCGGGTGATACTGCACAGACATTGCAAACTTTTCCTCCATACTTATCATCTCCACAGTACCATCATTCAGATCGCGGTGAATGATCGGGATCTGAGCCTTCAATAGGGAATCTTCATTCAGTCTATAATTGTGATTATGGGATGTTATGTAAGACTGATTCAGGTTGCCAACGGCGTGATTTGAACCATGGTGTCCGAAAGTCATCTTCTCAATTCCTGCACCGAGAACGTCCCCAAGGATCTGATGACCCATACATACACCTGTGATGGGTATTTTTCCAACTGTGCTTCTGAGCTTTTGTTTGAGTTCATGGAATATTTTGTCCTGGGGGTCACCAGGCCCATTGGAGATAAAAATCATGTCATAGTTCTCCAGATGTTCCGGAAGTGAAAATATGTTTACAACATCAAGGCTGCCCATCTTAGAAACCTGGTCGATCAGAGATGCTTTGGCACCAAGGTCAACGAAAAGAAGTCTTCTTTCACTTTCACGTTCAATGCTGTAATTCTGTGCAGTCCCAAACATCCTTACCAGGTTTTCAGTGTTCATCTGATCCCATTGATCAGGCATTCGTGGTGTATTGGATATAATGCCCCTGAGATTACCTGTATCTCTGATTTTTTTTACAAGCTTTCGTGTATCAATGCCATAAATACCAGGGACGCCTTGCATCTTCATCTGTTTATCTATGAGAAGAAAGGATTCTCCTGATGGAATTGAGGAATCCTTGCATACCACACCGCTGGCACTTATCCGGTCACCTTGAGGGATATCTAATTTGAAATCATAATAAAACATTGAGGGGAAGTTAAAAACTAACACCTGTCCACCGTATGATGGATCAGTCATAATCTCATAATAACCTGTAAAAGATGTGTTAAAAACAAGTTCACCTGACTTCTCCATGAATGAACCAAATGCCTTCCCCTCAAAGGATTCCCCATCCTCGAGAAGAAGGTATCTTCTCAAATCTGGCACCCTCCCTTTTCAAAAAATAGCATATTCTCAAGGAAACCGCTGTCATTTTTTAATAGTTTCCTGTATACCATTTGACCCTAAAAACACCCATTTCATTTTTATATTTAATGTTTGGGAAATGGAAACGGTCTGTAGATTGCATAACTAATAGAGGAACGATCATTTTACAATAAAAGGGGAGTTACCCTTAGATTTTACCAGCCGATTCCTGTAAACTATAGGAAACATAATAAAAACATGAGCATATTACATTTTCATGGAGGTTTATTACAAGCTTGGCGATGTCTTTGCTGAAAAAAATGATACAACTCCGATCGCACGAATAA
>JAJZAR010000021.1:16397-16717 GCA_021799315.1 Thermoplasmata archaeon
AATATGGTTTTCTTGGAAGTCTCTCCGTGAGCATTGAGGGGCAGGAAAATATACAGTTGCGCAGAGGATTCTTTGGCATGTATATTTTCGGGAAAGATGGAAAGCTTGGAAAGGTTTTGAGGATGATGAATGTGATATTCAGAGGTGAAACCTATCTGGTAAAAATTGCTGATCTGGCCAAAGCTGTTAGAGGGGATGGTCAGGAGGTCTCAATCATGAGCAGAAATGGGGAGGTAGGCAGCTTAAGAAAATCTGGAGAAACCATGATCCTTTCCATGAAAGACCAGTCCTATCTGAGCCTGATGCTTATTTATGCAGGT
>JAJZAR010000194.1 GCA_021799315.1 Thermoplasmata archaeon
GAGGCCAGCAGTGTGCTTGTTCTTGATCCATTTCTGTATCCCTTCCTCTTTTCTGTTCTATCGTATGGGAGAGAAGAGATCTGTATTCTTGCCTCATCTTCCATGACTGTGTTGAGAAACCATTACATCAGTCTTTTCTTTCCATCCTTGCCGTCCTGAAGGAAACTACCTATTATCTATTTCATTACATCCAATTGGTCCTGCATCTTTTTACCTATTCAAATCTGAATTGTGCAGGGCATTTTCAGGTTTACAGCAGATTAAGTACACTATCAAATCCATACTTGATTGTTTTTCACTTGCTCGGATGATTGAACCTTTTTCAATCATTTACGGGAATGTGGAAAAAGTTAATTGCGGAGTTATTAGAAATCTCCTCAGGTATTTGATCAAGAATATGCAGATTGCACAATGTTTGATCAATTTTAATTTCCAGACATCTTATCTCATGTGCTTTTAAATGCTATTGCTTGGCGATACATCTTTCCTTTACGGAATATAGAAGAATGAATAAAAAGAAAAAAGTTGAACAGCTTGAAAAGAGAGTTATAATTATATTTCCCAAAAACCCCACCGAGAAGCTTTTTCATGACCTCTGGATCTACCGCCATGAACGTGCTGCAATATTATTTCCATGTATATGTACAGGGAAATTGAAGTATTTAGGGGGATTCACCCTCAGCTATATCAGATCGCATTTACTTTAAGAAGATAAGAACGATTCTCTGGGACCCACATTACAACGGCACTGAAAAGAATGAAGGTCCTAATCATGATCTCTTACTCATGATTAAGATATTGCTATTACAGTAGTGATATTGTCATTCAGATCCACAGGTTTAAGCGTAGATAACGTCTAAGAAAATTCATGCAAAGAATGGAATAATGCTAGTTGCATCTTTAATTCAATCAGATCAGGGGCAGTATTGGAAGCCCGGAGATAGTGATGCAAAAACAATGAAAAAAAAGGACGGCCCCTCAAATGCCAAGAACAAATAGCATATTGTTGGCTACAAAACACATAACTCTGTCAACGTGATTAATATCTTTTAAAAGCTGTCTGTAACATCTGTCAGTGTGTATATGACTCACAGATGGGCCTTAGCATCCCTGGAATCATATGTTATATGGACAAGGGATATTTCCTTTCTCCATGCATGGGGAAGTGATGCAACAGTAGATCGATCTGTGAGTGGGCATAAGTTACCTGTACAGAGAATAATGAGAAACCGTCGAATGCCAAATATCAGACACATGGTGGAATATACATATGCATTCATGAAGAGGATGTTCCACTTTGCTCATGTCATGATAACAACAGTGCAGCTGGTAAGAGTAAAGGCATACTCCACTGCAATATGTTACAGCGTCATGAGGGCAAGATTTCTTGATAGGATTGCATTAGCCATAGATGTAACAATAAGAAAAGCATAAAAATAGTAAGAAAAGTGCAAATTGATCATTTCTTATCATTAATTGAGACCTTTCTCAGAAGGTTTTAAAAGGATCCGTGATTGTTCTTAAAATTGAGAAGCTTTATGAAACCCTTCTCCAATTGGTCTTTTTTTTATTTATCTGGGTTCCTGATAGATTCAAGCAACGTGTCCAGGAACACCTTAACGTCCTTCACCATCACCTTAAGCAGATACACCAGAATCCTCATAGCAATTGACATGAATCTCTGGGCCGTGTTTATCTTACCCAATTTTCAAGTAGGATTTTAGGGAACCTATGGGAGAGATTTTGAGACGCAACTCACCTACTGTACTAATCTTTGTCATACCAAGGAAGCTTTCATACATCCTCTGGTGTAGACACCTTAGCCAGTCTTGCATTTATTACCTCTGAAAAACTTCGATGTCACACCTCCAGAGAAACCTGTGATCACATTCATCAGTTTCCAGTTAATCCTGTTATTGACAAGGAGCTATTCTGAGTGCAGACCTCTTGAAACTATGACCTGTAAGGCCCCAACACCCTTCATCTTCGTGTTTATCCTCTTTATGAAATATGATTTTCCATCAAAGCTGTATTATACCATATCAATGAGATCCTGTCAATATGAATGATACCTCATGCTTATCCATTCGTCATTCAAATGGGTTTTCCCATTGATCCTTTCCTCAGTGACCACGTCCGTCCTCTCCCCTTTCAAGGAGCGATTTGAGGCTGGAAGTGAAATACCATGTATTAAAGATAATGGTTCTGAACCTGAGCCCTGCTATGATCGCCTCCATCATTACAGGCAATCCGCATCACTATCTTTGACGATCCACTCTCCACCTTAAGATCAAGATTGAGTAGAAATATCCCCTCATATTCTAATACTACGGCATCTACATACAGCATGCCTTACACAAATTTGTCTTCAATGTGATCAAATACCCAAAATGCACCCTTGATGCGTTTACCATTCCTGTGAAGGGTTGGCTCGTCCAGGACAAGAAGAAGATAAGAGGAATACCCGTTGATCAGGCCGCATTACTTGGTGAAAATACCAGGAATAGGTGTATTCCCTATGAAAATGTTGAAAAGCGGAATAAATAAATTATCCGAACATCCAAGTGGAAATTAATGACTCAGAGCATACGTTTTTAAAACGTGCAGCCATCGGAAAATACACGAAAAAATGGCATAAGGATGTAAAGTCACTCAGTACTTGTTCGGAAATAAGTTAATATGCCAAATATCTTCATATTTAATTAAAAAAATGGGACTGTTAGGAATGAGTGGCGAAAACGAAAATGTTGATATAATTCAAAAATTTGACGATATGCCACTAAAGGGGGAACAAGTAATATGGACAACGCTACTTGCATTTGGAGATTACCTTGATGCCGGAGCGCTCGTTGCTGGGGCTGTGTCAGCGGTTTATTGGGAAAGCTACTTTCATATAGGTTTAGTTTTTATTG
>JAJZAR010000195.1 GCA_021799315.1 Thermoplasmata archaeon
GGGTGCTGGCTGGGTGTTCGATCACACGCAGGGGAAATCCGTATGGGGAATGCAGTATGTCACTGCTGTGGTATCCGGAAGAGAAGGAATATTCCCCCTGAACCTGGATCTCAAGGCGAAATCAGGTTTGTCCAAGATAGTGATGCAGATGGCCGTAATCAAGAGAGCCATTACAGCCGGCCTCCATTTCAGCACCGTGGTATTCGATTCCTGGTACTTTGCCTCCCGCCTCGTAAGATTCCTTGAGAGGGAGAATAAGGACCGGATCACCGAGGCGAAGAGCAACCGGAAGATATTCGTGGATGGAGAATGGATGAGGCTGAAGGATTATGCAGCTTCGTTGAACCTCAGAAACATGACTGCATACCGCATCCATGACAGCACATATTTCATGACCAGCATAACAACAGGTATGAAGAATGTTGGAAAGGTTCAGGTCATAATATCCATTGGAAAGAACGCAGAAAAGTTCTTTGTCACCAACAGGACTGACTGGAAGCCAAAAAAGGTGATCGATCAGTATCTCAGGAGATGGGACATCGAGGTTTTTCACAGGGAACTGAAGCAGGACGGGCTAAGGCATCTCTACCAGAGGACGCATGAAAGCTTGCTTGGTACGGCAAAGCTGAGTCCCCTGGGTGAGTTGCTTCTCGAAATCTCTGCCATACGTTCCATGGAGTCCCAACTGAAAATCGGGAAAGGTACACCCGGTCTGAGATACAGGTCAATGGCAATAAGGATTCTGGTAGATCTGCTGAAGGCGATGAAGAAGGGCGGGACAAAGCTACTGGATGCATTGATGGAATCCATAAGGAAGCCATACAAGTCTACAATGGGTGTAATGGGAGGTCAAATCGCAAAAGTATAGTAAATTAGCTTCTTTCTATGTTAAGGATGCTAACCAAGGATAGCGGTATTATAGCACTATCAACACCTAACGGCCTTTCGTCAAATAGGATAAGGGAGCTCTATAGAAGCGGAGTCCATATTAAAGAATACACTCCATCAGAGTTTTATAGTTTTTTTATCAAATTTTGATGCAATTGAACTTTATGGTGAGCGCAGGATAGACAAGTTAGATGTAAGATTGCTAAAGAGAAGATTAAGAAACTATCAGCCACAAACAAATAATGGACCAGTAGCCAGTGTTTCTCTTTCGCCTGGAATTCCTGCTTTATTCAACGTTTTTAATAGATTTTTCAACGGAAAAAGGTTCTGGAAAATTTATAAAATTGATCCGAATTCTGAAAATGAACTAACATTTAGCACAACAGTAGCATTGCTTAAGCCCAATAGATCATAGCCATGCCGTATAACAATAGTTATACAGCGTTGAATGCACATACCAATCAGTTCATTTTTTGCAACCTGGAAAATTATATACCGTAGTTATTACATATTTGATACTTAGATACACGTTATAATAAGGATTTACATCCTAATTATGCGATTTTAATTTGCCCACCGCACCATGAAGCCCCATTCATGTTACCGTATAGAAATTTATTCAGCGTTAGTTTATAAACTGTTTAAGCACAGTTAATACAGATATTGGTAAAATAAGTCAGACCATAACTTGAATCCATCCTTTGCCAAAGAAACTATTATGACTAAATGGAAACACATTACTAAGGTCAGATTGTGAGGGGTGTTATGAGCGCAACAATGACCTCTCGTATCTGGACGAAATCGCCCTAGTATGGAAACGGCCTCAATGGATAAATAGAGTCTGTGCATACACTTATGGGGCTTAAAATGGACGTATCTAAGAAGGAGCTGAGGGAGAACATAAAGTTCTTTACAGAAACTGACCCTATTGGCAGAATTGTATATGAAATACTTGGAAAAGTGTAAATTTTACGTGGCTTTTAAATAGACTAAGTACAGGGCTGCTAAAATTTTCATGTTTTTTAGGTCACGCAAACCGTTCGGTATTAGACATTTCATTGAATTAGATTGCCCAGCCACCAATTAGGATAAACCGGTACCTCTTTGAAAGATACAACAGTTCTTTCCAAGATTCGTCTGTTATGTCGCTATTCCAAAATTCCATCCTTCATCTCCATCATTTTTCTTTCCAGTAAACTTATGTAGTCCTTGCTATACCAGGATGGAATATTCCAGAGATCAGTATACATTTGTGGAATGCTCACTATATTTTCACCAATTGAATAACGCCTAACGTTTTCTTGAAGGAGCATATCAGTCTTCAGAACATACAGATTGCCCGGAAGCTTAACGGGCGGAAACCTCTTAGTAATTTCAGAAAGTATCTCTTGTGGGGCATAAACATATACCTCACTATAATCTGCAGGGGCTTCATTGAATAGATAATTAAACGCAGTGTATCCACTAAAGATCACCCCATCAGGAAGACTTCTTTCGATTTCCCGGACAGGCGCAGATACTCTTGTGGAATAAATTACGTCCCGTTGCAAATTGCGGATAGATGCCTAATACAGAAGAACTTTCTTGAACGACGTTATGGAGTAATTCCTTCCTGTTTTGTAGGTTGCACCCATATTTTCAAGCCTTCTCACCATTCTGTTTACTAAGCCAATCGAAATCTGCAATTTATCAGATAGTTGTCTTTGCTCGATCATGTCATTATTGTAAAGAACCTGGCATAATATCTCCCTAAGCACAGCTTCCTCTTTGAACATGTTGTTTCACTTTTTACTGAATTTCAATTGATTTTTCTAATCATGCATTTGAATATCGGGGATGATTAAAAGACGCCTGTGGTTATGTGTTTTAGATGAATTATCATACCTTTCTTAGTAGTGACTTAATTGCACTAATATCGTTATTGTAAAGATTACATATGGCATTTAAACCTACGGATTCACGTTTAGCTTGGAATGTAAATGCAAGTATATTTACAATATAAGT
>JAJZAR010000022.1 GCA_021799315.1 Thermoplasmata archaeon
CGATCTATTTCTCATGGCTGCAGGGCTGCTACTTTCAGATGAGGGCATACTTATTGGGAATTTGAACAGAGAAAGCCTTCAGCCAGATAGGAATATATTGAATATTCTTCATGACCACATCACCTGGAAGGATGACTTGATCCTGTGCAGAAAGAAAGACATAAAAAATACACTTACGGTTGATGTTGACACCAACCCAGATCTCGCGCCTGTAATTGCACTTCTTGGTATGTTCTCTTCTGGCGGCTGCATAATAAAAAACAGTCAAAGACTGGCAGGAAAAGAGAGCGACAGAAGGAAAGCAATAATTGACATTGCAGAATCCATGGGTTCCAGTGTCACTGTTGATAATGACACCATAAGCATAAAACCTGGAAAAATATCAGGAACTCCAATTGTCCCTATGGGCAAGGATCACAGGATTGTGATGGAAATCATACTTGCCCTATCTAAAATTTCTGAAAAGTTCATTGTTTCCGGGACAGAATACCTTTCAAAGAGTTTTCCCAATTTCATAGACGCCTTAATAGAACTTGGTTTTGAACGTGTGCGAGAATAAGAATTATTAGCAACAAATCCATTTCAACTAATGCTTCTATTTCAGGACATATTGGAATTAATAACCTCTGAGGCGAGGAAACACATTGAGACGGTGAATGAAAAGGATGTGATCTTTGACCCCACGGAACATGCCCATATTACCATAAGACTCATAAGATACCAGAAGGAAAATAATTTTAAGCCGAAAATGGAAGCTATAAAAGAAGATGTTGAAAAAATGCCCTTTGTTAAAAGCATAAAATTTGAATCAGGGTATCTTAACATTAATCTTGACAGTTCCTACCTGTACAGGGCTATTTCAGAATCCATAGAAACAACTGGGACATTTCCAGATTCATTTCAGGATCCGGAAAGGGTGTCTGTGGAACACACAAGCACAAATCCCACTGGTCCAATTCACATGGGAAGAATAAGAAATTCCATAATTGGAGATTCTCTTTCAAGACTCATTTCCAGATACGGATACAGGGTTGTAACGCAGTATTATGTTAACGACTCCGGAAAACAGATGATTTCCCTCTACCTTGGATACGAAAAATTCCACAAAGGGGAGCCGATGACAGAGGAAATACTCCTTGACGGTTACAGAAAGATTTATGAGTATTTAGAAAAGGTGGGCAGCGAAGGTGAAGTAGAAAACCTCATGGAGTTATATGAGAAAGGAGATGGAGACCTTATTTCAAAGGTGAGAGAAATAGCACAGGTCATGCTGGACCGTATAGTTGAAGATATGAAGGCACTTGACATACACATGGACGAATTCACATGGGAATCTGAATTCATAACCACGGGAGAAACAAAGGAAGTTGTGAGCAGACTGAGTGAGAGCCTCCATGATGAAAATGGTGCAAAATATATAGATGTGCCAGATGTGAGAAAAATATTTCTCATGAGAGGAAATGGCACCAGCCTCTATCTGACAAGGGATATAGCCTACCACATGTACAAATTTTCTCAGTATGATAGATGTATTGTAGTTGTGGGAGAGGATCAGAAAGAACATGGAAAGGTAATGAAATACATAATGAATGATCTGCTGGAATACCCTAATTCCCTGGAGTATCTTTTTTATGGTATGGTAGGCCTGGAGTCCGGAAAGATGTCCACGAGGAAAGGAACCGGCGTTTATGCTAGAGATGTGTATAAGCAACTTGTTGAAAAGGCCAGGGAAGAGGTAATCAAGAGGTACAAAGATGGTGAAGACGTGGATGACATTAGCAGGAAAATAGCCGTATCATCTCTGAGATTTTACATGCTGAAGGTGAGCACATCAAAACCCATTACCTTCAAGTGGGAGGATGCCCTTGATTTCAATGGAGAAACTGCTCCTTTCATAATGTATTCATACACCAGAGCAGGCAGTATCCTGAAGAAGGTCACAACATCAGGAAAGGCTGATTTTAAAGACATGAAAGAAGAAGAGGAAGCACTGCTTGTGGAGATGTACAAATACCCATACAAGATCATAGAAGCTTACAGAAATCTCAAGCCTGAGGTTCTTACCAATTATCTGCTTGTTCTCTCCAGAAAATTCATGCGTTTCTATGAAAATTGCAATATCATGGGTGAAGAAACCAATATTAGCAATAGGAGAGTTGAGATTGTGAAAATGTTCATGAAAATCATGAAGGATGCTTCATACCTTGTTGGGATAGAGCATGTCGACAGAATGTAGATAATAAAAAGATGAGGAAGCGCGCAATACCCAATTAAGCCTATGAATCCCTTCTAATTGGTCTACTCTTAGATGATGATTTGATTTTTTAGACAAAACATCTTTTATAATCCTAATTATCAGTTAACATGATGAAACCTCAAAAAGGTAAAGGTATTGAGAATGCTTCTACTAAAACACATGAAACTGACCTCCAAAAAGTTCTACTTCAGTCTTCCGGTTTTATCAAGGAAAATATCACAGGAGATACTTCCATAACCAGAATATCCGACCAGACTGGATTCAGCAAATATCTTATTCGTAAATCCTTCAGGGAACTAATGGGAATAACACCTAAGAAGTATATAGAAGAATGCAGAATTGAAATTTTCAAACGGCATCTGAAGGAGGGATTGCCTATTCCCAGGGCAATTTATCTCCCAGGCAAACACTCGCAGAGTTGGCAGTATGGCAACAGAAATGCTCAACTTGGCATGAGTGTGAAGGATTTCAGACAAGGCGGAAAAAATGTTGAGATCAAATATTTTATCATAGAAAGTTTTCTTGGGCGTATTCTGGTTGCTGAAACACAAAAAGGAGTGTGCTCTGTTTCCCTATCAGATTCTGATGAATTTTTGGAGGCTCAATTGCAGAGAACATTTCCCAATGCCCACATAAAATATGACATTTCCGTGAAAAAAACTGCTGAAAGAGTTATTCAGCACATAAATGGCAACACTCAGAAATTTGACCTGGATATTACAGGTACATCCTTTCAGAGAAAGGTGTGGCAGGCTTTATCTGAAATTCCATATGGTGAAACCAGGAGCTATGAAGAAATAGCACAGATCGCTGGAAATGGTAATGCCCAGAGAGCCATAGCCAATGCATGTGCTAAAAACCCAGTTTCCCTTATAATCCCTTGCCATAGGGTAATAAGAAAGAATGGAGAACTTGGAGGGTATGGCCATGGCTTAGATAAAAAATTAAAACTTCTGAAATTTGAGAAATCTAAAAAGAATTAAATGAATTATTTATAAAAGTAAACAAAGAATTATTGTTTTGAAGAAGGTGATTGCTTCTGGTCGGATATCTTCTTCTGACCGGGTTGCCCGGAAGTTGGCAGAGATTTTCCAGTGCTTCTTGGTGCCCGTGTGAATTTTCCCCTTGTCATTCTGGAATAAAGCAGCGCCAGTATGATGATGATCACAATTATGACAACTATAACCAGAATCACTCTATCAGATGAAACACTCACAGAGGCGGTATGTGTTAGAGCTTCACTCTTTTGCACGAAGCTGGGCTGTAAGCTATTGTATGCCTGGAAAGACAGAGACTGCGAACCGGAATTTGTTAGAGTTACGTTTACGAAGAATGTGCCTGACTGATTCACAGCCAGAACAGTATTGTATGCTTTGCTTCCAACCAATTGAGAACCATCGTATACCATTATGGTTTCATTGTTGACCTTGACTGAACCCTTATTTGTAACATTTACCTGAACTTCCTTTGTTACACCCTGAGAGAATGATCCTGTGTAATAAACACCTGTGACAAGCAATTTTGGACCGCTGTAAGTGGTTGTATAACTTACATTGTCGTAAGCTGACAGATTATTGCTTGTTACCTTGAGAGAGACGAAGATCTTTGCAACCAGATTTATCTGTACCTTCAACCATGAAGATTCATTCACTGTGGTTCCACTGTACGCAATTACAGTTAAGTTAGTACTGTTAAAAGGGATTGCAGTGCCGTTTCCATATTCAAATACCCAGTTAAAGGTCAAATGACTGAAGCTGGCATATTTATAAGAAGAATAGTTTGCAGTTACAACAAAAGGTGTTGCCGCAGGTATGGCGCTGATATTCTTGCCATCCTTCTGTATGGTAAGAACACTGCTTGGAAGTGTTGTATCATTCACAGTAGCTTTGAAGATAAGTTTACTTGTAGTATTTGCCGCTGATGTAACATTCAAATAACCGTTCTGCACACCTGCAGTTATACTTGGCTCTGCAAATTTGTAGTTAATAGTTGAACCAACAGTCGTGTAGTTGGGGAAGCTCCATGCATAGTGCAGAGGAGCGGAATATTTTACGCCCTTGTATGTTAAATTCAGAGAACTTCCAGTTGCATCAAAGACAATAACAGTGTTCTGAGGAACGGATATGCTGACTGGTCCTGATGATGTCTGTGCAGATGTTAGATTATGTGTCTTACCACTTACTGTATATGTTACATTTACAGAAGGTAATGTTGTTACGGGAATAATATGTATGCGTGTAACATTATTGAAACCAGAATAGTCTGTTCCAGTGAGTGTTATATTGGTAACATGATCATAGATCATTGTCAAATTATTGCCATTATATCTGAGATTGCTTCCTGTGTAGTTAAGTCCGTTGATTGACCACGCAAAGGATGCTGGGGCGTTTGTCTGATATGCTCCCACAAGGGGATTGTAAAGCGTGCCAGACATATTCAGAGAGAATTCTTCATTCATTGGCGCAACGACTACCATATTCTTTGCTGTGTTGTTTACGATTGATGTAGATGTCAGAACGCCCTTGAAATATGTTCTGGCATTTGAGTCTACAAAGTATGGCTTCTGTGCCTTTCCAAAGCTTACCTGAATCCAAGAATTGCTACTGACCGGGAATATCTTGAAAGGGTTTCCATAGGTGATGGACGATGATGCTGAAGCCACAGAAACAGAAGTGTTATGGTACATTATGGAAGTTGCATAATCAACTGCCACTGGGGTATATTCTGTTCCTTTCTGAAATACCTGCAGATGCAGATTCTCGTAATCAGATGCTTTCATATGGGTGTTTGTGTAGTTCGCGTACTCATACACATTAACGCCAGTTCCTGATGGAGTACCTACTGGGGCGTAATGGGCATTTGTGAAGTTGTAATATGATGAATTGGCAAGGAATGAATAATATGTATTGCTAGGTACGTCAGATACGTAATCCTGAACCAGTGATGCAAAGTTCGAATCTAATTGGGACTGCAAGGCCAGATTCATTACAGAACTGTTTGCAATTCCTGGAAATGATCCAACAGTTATGTTGTAATGAGTTACTACAGATATGGTCTGTAAATTGCTGCTCAAGTCGTATGTGGTTGTTATGTGCGAAGTAGAAGGCTGGAGTTTGATTATGTGTGTCGTCGATGAAACTTTCGCAGGTGCGTAACCCTGTGCGTCTACGTAAAATACAGTTCCAGAGGGTGCACTTGCACCAAAAGTGGCCTGATTATAATTCAAAACAGTGTACTCTGAATTGGAGCCATATTCCAGAAGTTTGTATGACGTTATCTGCGCTCCTGAAGTTTTGTTGTAGACAACTCCATATACATTAACTGCGGTTTTGGTATTGTTCAGGTATACAGTAATTGTCTTGTCTGCAGGTAAGGTGAAAAATTGTGTTGCCTGTGAAGCGGGGTCGCCTGCAACATATATGTTTGAATAAAATGCTCCACTGGATGGAAGCGAGGTGTTGAATGATGTGGCATTTGTGGTCTTTGTAAAGAATTTATAACCCGTGGTTGTTGAAAATGAAACAGTTGCAGTGTGACCGTTCATTCCACGCAGTAGAACGCCGGAATAAACTTCGGAGTTGTATGTAGTATAAATATCCAATGACTGATATTTATTATCCACTTTAACTGTGGTGATATTCTTGTTTGTTATGTAATCATGTCCACCTAACACAGATTGTGTAGGCATTACGGTTATGGTATAGTTTCCATATGTCAGAGACTCATTCAATGCATTGCCAGACACAGATTCTGTAAACTGTCCGTTTGTGGAATTTATGTATACAAGAGGGTTAGTTGCTAACCCTATATTTCCACTCTGTCCTACATAAACATAAATGTCAAGATGGGACGTTGGTGGTGTCGAACTTGACGCTGCTACGGCATTTGCCATGCCTGCAAGAAATAATACTATCAGTAGTGCTGACATCACTTTTTTACTGTCCAATGTGATCTTCCTCTTTTTTGGCTAAATGAACTCTGTCTAATAAACATTCCTTAAAAAGTAAGAATTGAGCACGGTTAAGCTTATAAATTATGGAAAATGGCACATAATATATTCTACACTGATAAAAATTGTACAACCGATTTTTCACTTAAACTGTGAAATCTTGTTACGATCTGGAAGGGTGTTGGTGTCTTTCCCTTTATCCTTATCCATTTATCATTTATTCTACAATGACCCGTTTTCTTAAGAAATAGATCAGGGTTTACAATTGCGCATTTCAAGATAGACTCAGGAGACATATAGTGTTTATTCTTCTGATAACGATACAACCATTCCATTTCATTGAATATATCTGGTTCAACAACCATGACATTATCTGTTCCGAGCATTAGATTTAGCCCAGCATCCAGGAACATAGCATAATCTGGTCTGATTCCATAAAAAAAGTTTGATCGCGGTGTGATAGCCACGTCTGAACATATATCTCCGAGATCCACAAGCTTTTCCCCTTTAAGTCCAGTGCAGTGAACCAATAGATCGGGCTCAACTTTTCTTAAGATTTCCATATTCTCTTCTTCGCTCTCACTGAAGTGTGTGGCAATTATCCCACCAAGGTTTTTCATTTTTCTTGTGCTTTCCATTATATATTCAAGATTATGATCATTTATGGAACTGAAGCCTATCCCATCAATAATTTGCATCAGTTGATCTATTTCAGAAACATGTGAGGGCCTCGCTAAAACGATTGCTTCGGGAAAATTTGTTCGTATGGCTCTTATGGTGCTTATGCCCATAGTTCCTGTTTCTCTAAAATCAAAAAATGAAGCAGTATAATTTTTCTTCATGAATTTCATAGATTTTTTCATAGCATCTATGATCGTTTTCTCTGAGGCATTTTGGAGTTGACGATGTTTGAATCCTCCAGGTCCAACGACTTCCATCAAACTTCCTTCTGGCTCTTCTCTTATGAAAGAGTCTCCGATATGAGTGTGTGCATTTATAGGCATGGGTATGAAAAGATCATATCCTTTTTTTTCTGGCAAGCTTTCAAATTTATTCTCTTCTGGTATGTATCTTCCAGACTGAAACTGTCCGTCCCAGTAGAATATACCTTCCACAGCTTCATACTTTTTATGTAACATTCTACCCCTTCAATACACCCATTGGAAAGAGTTTAGCAACGCCGGTCGCAATGTTTGATCCAGTTATTGCAGCATACACCTCATCTATATTCTTGTAGCTTTCCCTTGACTCCTCGACTGCCGCTATCTCATTTCCGAATGTGTATTCTATATTCATTCGTTTCATCTCTTCCTTTACCCTTTCTGGACTTATGGATTCTCTTGCAAGTTTTCTCCCCATAGATCTTCCAGCTCCGTGAGAACAGGTAGACATCGAGATGGCATCATTGCGTTCCTTCCCTCTTAGAACATAGGATGCTGAACCCATACTTCCAGGTACCAGAACTGGATGACCTACGCCTGAATAGTACCCCTGTACGGCGTCTGGAGGTAGAGCTCTTGTTGCACCCTTTCTATGAACAAGTAGTCTCCTTTTCCTTCCTTCTATATGATGGTCTTCGAATGTGGCCAGGTTATGAGAAATATTATAGATAAGCTGTGCTTCCTCAGCATCAAATTCTCTGCCCAAAACTCTCGTTAAGGACTTTCTTACCTGATATATTATGAATTGTCTGTTGGCGAATCCATAATTCGCGGCCCCATTCATTGCTGAAATGTACCTATCTGCTTCTCTTGACCCAAGCATAATGTGTGAAAGTTGTGGGTCCGGAAGGTTTAAGTTGTGGGGCAATGCCCTGATCTGTTCCAGATAGTCGGTTGCTACCTGATGGCCCAGACCTCTGGATCCTGTATGAATCATGATATATGCCATATCCTGAACTAGCCCATAAACTTCAGACGCCTCATGGTCAATCAATTCTTCAGCTCTCTGAACTTCCAAAAAGTGGTTTCCTGAACCAAGGGTGCCGAAGTAATTCATACCCCTTTCATAGGCTTCCTTCGATATATTGACCTCGTCGACGCCAAAAAGATGCCCGTCAAAATCTGTCTTTATAAGATCATCCTCTGTGGCCATATCCATGGAATAGGGCCAGTATATCCCTTCCTCAACAACCGTTCTTATCTGGGATTCTGTGAGCTTATTTCTACTTCTGGCCGTGCCCACAGGTATGTGCGAACTTAGATCGTCCAGAAGGGGTCTAAGATATTTTCTCATAGTCTTCGCATCAACGCCTGTTGAGATCAATGCAACACCACAGTTGATGTCATAACCAACGCCACCAGGTGATATACTGCCGTTGTCAGGATCCATCGCAACAACTGAACCAATGGGGAAACCATATCCTTTGTGTATGTCAGGAAGTCCAATGGGCAATCCGATGACTCCGGGGAGGCTGGACATGTTAAGCAACTGATCGGCAGCACCAGAATCGATAGATCTTTTGACAATATCTGATGTGCCCAAAATTTTTGCCTCATCCTTGCCCCTAGTCAAGTATTGAGTGTACAGATTTTCACTTTTCAGATCTATGGACATATTCTCCTCTCCAGATTGCAATCATTAATAAATAGTAAAACCATTCTATGATGTGACCGAAATCCTTGAAGTTGAGACCATGGAGAACGGACTTGCATTCAAACTCCGACTGGAGATATACCTTAGAAAGAATGCCATAAAGGTGAGAGAGCTCTCCAAAACGCCACAGAGGTTTGATCAATATATTAAGGATAGAGAAGAAATAATTCAATCCATAGCCGGGAAAAAGAGCGTTTCTGAGAAAGGAATGATAATATATCCATAATGCAGCGCGGTTGAATCATAAAAATTCTGGAATAAGGTAAAAAAATGAAATAACAATTAATAGATTATTGGCATTCACTTATGATGGTTTTGAATACTGGAATCAACATTTTTAAGGAATTACGTGAGGATGTGGAAACAACGAAAAGGCATCTCATGATTATCGAATCACTAATGAAAGAGCAACCTGCTGGAATTGTCAAAATAGCTCAGACTACAGGGATACCTGAGCACAAAATCAGATATTCCCTCAGAATACTTGAGAGAGATGGGATTATTATTCCCTCCCGTGAGGGAGCAATAATAACACCTGAATTTTTAGAACAGAAACAACATATCTTAATTGAAGTGCGAGAAATAATGAAAGACCTCAACGCAATGGAGGAACAAATTGGAAAATCATTCTTCGGAAAAAAATAGGAGTAAACTCCTTTTACCTTACGAGATAAGATTTGCCAATCCATCCGATGCACAGGGTATAATAGATTGCATGCAGAGCGTGATGACCGAACGTATTTACCTCATCAGTGAAATTTATCTGTTCAGTGAGCGTGGACAGAAAGACCTCATACGCAACAGAGATGATCTCAATCTTGTGGCGATTCTGAATGATGAGGTTGTAGGAACAGTTAATGTTCAGAGAGGCATATATAAAAAGAACAGACATACAGCAAGCCTGGGTATTGCGATTAAATCTGGGCATAGAAACAAGGGCCTTGGCAGTGAAATGATCAGGATGGCAATAAAGTGGGCAGCTGAGCAGAATATAATGAAATTAAACCTGGAAGTGTTTTCCTCAAATGTTGGAGCCATTGCCCTTTACAGAAAGCTTGGCTTTATTGAAGAGGGCGTAAGGAAAAAACAATTTCTTGTGGGAGACTCGTTCGTTGACGATGTTATGATGACAATTTACCCTATCGAAACAATGAATGAATGAAGTTTTAACCCATTGTTTAAGCAGAAAGAAATATCTGAATGTGGTAAATACCACCATACTGGTAAAATAATATAATATGGAATAAATCTTCAATGCACCAGAGATTTTGACAAAGATCTATTGATATTTGACTTCCTGCCCTCTGTTTCACATCTTTTGACTTCTTGGCAGCTTTACTTATCAGATCCTTACAGAATCGTATGAGCCATGCCCAACTCATGACTACGATGCGAATAATTGGTCGTGATTCATTATCCTCACTCAATGATGTATGCCGCAATTTGTTTTGTTATTTTAGTGAAGAACTATGGTAAAAAGGAGAGCTATTGTTTAAAAGGTCTCATAATGACCCTATTTCCCTTTACTTCGTATGGCCATCTACAGAGAGAATCTATAATTTTTGGAAAATATGTGATTTCCTCTCTGTGAACTCTGTTCTGGAGTTCTTCTGCAGTATCGGTGGACAGAACAGGTACAGTGTTCTGAAAAATTATGGGACCTGAATCTACTCCTTCGTTTACCAGATGAACGGTGAATCCTGAGTACATTGTTCCGGATTCTATCACTGCACGGTGTACCCTTATGCCGTAGAAGTTTCTTCCTCCGAAGGATGGCAGGAGCGATGGGTGTATATTGATTATACTATCATGATAATGCTGTACAATATTGGCGTTTAGAATTTTAAGGAAGCCTGCGAGAATTATTAGGTGAATATCCATTTTATGAAGAATGTTGAGCATATCTGGGTCATATTTTATTACAGGTATGGAAAATTCATTGGCAATTTTCACTGCACCACAATCCTTGCGATCAGTGATAAGAGCTGATATCCTAAAGGAACTGTCTTTGAGAAATGAATGCTCCAGCAATGCGCGGAACGTGGTACCGCTCCCAGATGCAAAGACTACAATGTTTTTGCTTTCCATCTTACTGACATAACTCATGGTTAGATATAGTCAGCGACATAAATATCCTTAAGCGTTTATGGTGGCAGGTTAATTTCATTGGAAAATAGAAGAGGTCTGGAATATCTTGTAGATTTTTTTCGGAAGGCTCTGCATTTATGCTAAAATGTAGGAATTGTGGATCAGCACATTTTCTGAACATGAAAGTGAAAGGCTTTGCCTATACTACAGAAGGAGTCGAAGAAATTCTTCTGATCCAGATAGCAAGATGACAGTGACAGATAGACGTATGTGCAGACTTGAGAGACAAAATTGGATCCTGCGAATTGATATCTGAAAGCATTCATACACCGGCCTCAATAAAAACACTGGAACAAGGACACATGTTGTCGTCTAATCAAAATGATTTATGATCCTTGGACCATGATTAAATTATATTACATAGAAACCATTACATAGCAATGGAAATCTGGATCGAAAAGCATAGGCCCGAGAAGGTATCTGAGGTTGCAGGACAGACAGAAACCGTCAGGATGCTGGAAGGATTCATCAAAACAGGAGAGATGCCACACTTAATATTTGCTGGACCTCCGGGAGTTGGGAAAACAACGATGGCACTATGCCTTGCCCATGAGATGCTGGGCGAAAGCTGGAAGACTCACCTCCTTGAATTAAATGCGTCAAACGATAGAGGAATAGATATCATAAAAAATGATGTGAAGGAATTTGCAAGAAACGGTTCCATTACTGAGGGGAAGTTCAAAATAATATTTTTTGACGAGGCAGATCAACTGACACCTGAGGCGCAGGCGGCGCTGAGGAGAACCATGGAAATATATTACAAAAATGTGCGATTCATATTCTCATGCAACTATAGCTCAGGCATTATCCCACCCATTCAGTCAAGATGCATTGTAACAAGGTTCAGAACCATAACAAAGGAAGAGATGGTAAAAGCCCTACAAAAAATAGCTTCCGAGGAAAATATGAATGTGGACAGAAAGATTCTTGAAGCGGTGTTTGAAAACTCGGAAGGTGACATGAGGAAAGCGACAAACATACTCCAATCACTGAGCTTTATTAAAAATCCTGCAGAAAAAGATGTTTATGATATTGCAGGAACTGTGGAAGACAAGGTTGTAGTGCCCCTATTAAGTAATATACGACACGGAAATTTCGATGAGGCTTCGAGAATATGCACTGAGCTCCTTGTTGATGGTGGTTTTTCAGCCGTTGACATCATCAAGGCTCTCCACCGAACAATTGGAAAGGAACAGATTTCACCTATTATTAGGAGAGAAAGCTTCATAGCACTGGCTGATGCTGAATTCAGGATGTCGCAGGGCGGTTCCGACAACATTCAGCTTGACTACCTTGTGGCCAGGTTGTGTAAAGTGTCCATGGAAAGCCTTTGAAAATTGTTACAGACGGTAATTCGGAAAATGTCTGCCGAAAATATTTCAGTATTCGTCTATCTTCTTGTTTTTCTTCTCGTCCATATCTTTGTGCATTCTGGATAACATGGCTTTTTCCTTTCTCATACTTGAATAATAATAGTTTTCATCTCTTGTTCGTGAGAATATGAGTATGTACACCTTTCCAACACTGAATCTGCCCGTTCTCCCCCTTCTCTGAATTGTACGTATTTCAGACGGCACAGGTTCATAAAATATGACAATATCAGTTGAAGGTATATCCAGACCTTCTTCTGCAACGCTTGTGGCAAGCATGACATTAAACTCCCCAGACTTGAATTTTTCTATTCCCTCTCTCTGTGCCATCTGTGACATGCCCTTATCGTCTACCCTGCTTCCCTGCCCAATAAATCTTATGGCCTTAACGATCTTTGAATTTTTTTCCAGATAGCGCAGGAGAAGCTCAGATGTCTTTCTGTAATGTGTAAAAACAAGACATCTGGAATTGGGTTGCTCCATGACCATTTGTTCAGCCATTTCAAGTACCTTGCGAAACTTTGGGTTTTCATAGGTTTCAGCAGACTCCTTTATGACCAATCTGGCGGATACAAATGTGGAGTTCTTCTCCCATATATTCATTGTTCGCTGGATGGATTTTTCCTCACTTTCCATCATCTCATTGAGATAATTCAAAGCCACTTCCATCCCCTGAGTCTCAATATACTCTCCCAGTACATCAAGCCTGATCACAGACGTGAAGTAAGGGATAGAATTGAATAGAGCCTTGTCTCCTGCAACAGCTTTCGCTGAAAGGTCCCTTATATATTGACTCATCTCTGCTCTGGACGCTGACTTCTTTACATAGGGAAACTTCTTTGTTATCTGATTCATGAAATCCTGTTTCACCTCTCGCAGGAGTGAAATGGCTCGCTGTTGCTCTGGACTGATTTGAATGAAAACAGGTTCGGAATCTGTTCCCTTTACGTAGGGTGCGATATCAGGATCATCATCTGTCTTCAAAAGAACTCGAGATATGCTGAGATTCTCCTTTATCTCATTCACTTTTTCATTTTTAGAACCGGGGCTTGCGGTCATGGCGAGAATTCGTCTCCCTGGCAGATCATTCATCTTCTTTGCCACATTCACATACGCATAGTTTCCTGTTGCCCTGTGTGCTTCATCCACAATGAGAAGGAAGAACTTATCAATGTACACTATGCCCCTTGCCATATCCTTCTCCACTGTCTGAGGTGTGGATATTATGAAATCTCCCTCCACCCAATCTGTCATTCTTGAGTCCACCGGATCGTGCCCTGTGAGGCTCCGGATCTTGAAATTTGTCCCTTCGAAGAGCTTTGTCATTGTGAGAAAATGCTGATCCACCAAGGGCCTTGTTGGTGAGAGCATGATCACTTTTTTTCCAAATTTAAGGAAGCGGTATGCAAGCATTGCGGAGACGAGAGTCTTTCCAAGTCCAGTTGGCAATACGAGCAATAAATTAGAGTCGATCGCCTTGCGATAGGCCTCTATCTGGTAGGGTCTTGGCTTCATCCCCATGAGTTCTGGAATTTCATCTTCCATGAATGGTCATATACATATGTGTAAATATCCTTTGTTTTGACCAGTGCTATTTTACACATGTGTGAAGTGCTTAATATTACATTGGAACTAGAGACCTTGTTTATTAATCTGAATACTTTGTATGCACCCTATTTCTGAAGTTATGTTCATAAATGGAACATTTCCATGCGCTGATAATGTTTTCGTTCTAACGCAGCTACAAACATAACTGGCACAACCCATTGAGTGCCTCTCCCATATTCAAGCCCAAAGGAGAACAACGCATGCACAATTTGAATGGAGAATTTCTCTGATCTTTTTAACACACTGTGGTGCCGAGATTACACATAACCCTTCAGCTTGCATGCCATAAGATTAAATATACTAGATATTCAACTTCATCTCGCTTATCCTTTTCACGGAGGCGGGATCGCGGTGATCAAAGAATACGCTTTTCCTCGTATCGAGAGAAGCGATCTCGCTCATATCCTTATTGCTGATTTCGAAATCAAAAATTGCAAAGTTTTCCACGATCCTTTCCCTGTGAATGGATTTGGGTATGGCAACGATGTTTCTCTGGATCAGCCATCTAAGAATTATCTGTGAAACGGATTTATTGTACTTCTTGGCAAGGGAAAGAAGAAGTTCATTTGAAAATATATTATTCCTTCCTGCCGCAAAGGGTGCCCATGATTCTGTATGAATATTATTTTGCTTCAAAAACTCCTGCAATTCAATCTGCTGCTGGAAAGGATGTGTTTCAACCTGGTTTATGGCCGGAACTAAGCCTGAGTTTAACATAAGGTCCATTACTCTATCCGATTCAAAGTTAGAAACGCCTATAGATCTTACTCTACCCTCACTGAGAAGTTCTCCCAGGGCCCTCCATGATCCAAATACATCACCGTAGGGCTGATGAATTAGATAAAGATCAAGGTAATCAAGCTGCAATCTTTCAGGGACCTTTCGAATGCTTTCTTGGTGGTTTCATATCCTGCATCCTGAACCCAAACCTTTGATGTGACGAAGATTTCTTCCCTCGGTATTTTGCTTCTTTTGATTGCTCTACCAACAGCCTCTTCATTGAGGTAAAGCGCTGCTGTATCAATGAGCCGGTATCCAGCATTCAGTGCTTCGAGAACACTGTCTTCGCAGACCTTCTGATCGGTTATTCTGTATACTCCAAATCCCAAAAGAGGCATTTTCACTCCATTATTCAGCACAATATTCCTAAAGTTACCGTCTGTTGTCATTTCTTACCCTTCATAGTATCAATGCAGTCACCTTATATAACACTGAACATACACACTCTAAATAAATAAGAATGAGTTCGAAGAATTACCATGTAGTCGAAACTTATTTGGGATATTTGATAAGCGATATTTTACATCTTTTTAAACATAGTTTTGACACTTCTAAGGTAATAATATTTAATAACGAAAAAATGCTATATTATTCATGAAAGTTGGAAAGGTAGTAAGCCGTCCACCCATGTATATTAATGAAAATGCATCTGTTCTTGATGCCGTGAAGATGATGAGCGAAAATAGGCTATACGGTCTCGTTGTGAAAAATGATGCTGAAGAACCCATAGGGATTGTCAGTGAAAGAAGCGTTATTCTGAGATTTGTCCTGAGGAATAAACCTGCAAAGGAGGTTCAGGTAAAATCCATCATGAGGAGCCCCATACCAACTGTAAGTGAAGGTGATGATGTGAAAGATGTTGCAAAGTTTCTTTCCGATAACGCACTGACCCGTTGTGGTGTGCTTGACAATGATGATAAATTAATGGGCATAATCACCATAACGGATCTGGCGAGATATATTTCTGTTCAATCAATAACGGATGTTCTTGTATCCCACAGGAATAAGAAATACAAGTATATCTGTAAAGTCTGTCTGAAAGGAACCATGGAGCCTGTTTTCAACGGAGCAGGAGAGATTACAGTATTTAAATGCAGCAATGAAAGTTGTGGCCATACAGAATAATCTCCCATTTACTATACAATTTTGATTTGAGGTTCGAATACTCCTTCTTGATGTAGGCCATCATCCTCGGGATTGATGAACTTTATAAAAAACTTAGGTTTCCTTCGTCTACCAATAATCTTTAACAGTTATGGTTTCCCATTGCATAATGCAACCCTTTAAGTTAATATTAGGGTGTCTCGTGTTTCATAAAATGTCATACGAATGTCTAACATTTTTAACAAAATAATAATGTGGGAATATGTCAGCACAACACATCCCAAGGTTAATTGCATTGATAGACAAAATAGTTTCTCCTGATCACAGAATGAGAAAGTATTCTGATCGCCAGATCGTGAAGATTCTCATATTACTGCAGATATTCCATATATCATACAGATCTCAAGGAAATACCCAGTTTCCAGACATTATCACGAAGGGCAAGAATGCTTGATCTTCATGCCATAAACAAGGAGATCACCTATCTTTACGCTATGAATTCCATGGCAGCAATGGATTCCTTC
>JAJZAR010000196.1 GCA_021799315.1 Thermoplasmata archaeon
ATATCTCTCCCACGATCTTGCCGATTTTGTTCTGCTGCCATTCTACATTCTTGTGTCTATATACGGATCCTTCAACCTCTTCGTATTTCTGGATTCGTGGAAGAATGGTTCCTTCAGGCCCGAAAAGCTTGATTATGTTCCCCGGGGAAGCATTTCTTACATGTACCTGACATACAACGATTTTTCATTGGATTCATTCAGAACGGTCATAAGAGCTGCCAGACCAGGTGACAGCATAATCATAGTGGATGACAGCACAGATCCTGAGTCCAGATCACAAGTTGACCTGGCATCTGCAATGTACTCATGTAAGGTCATCAGACGGGATAAGAGATCAGGCTTCAAGGCAGGTGCAATCAATAATGCCATGATGACGGTGAACACTGATTTCGTGAGCATAATCGATGCCGATGAAACTGTTCCGGAAAACTTTGCTCAAGCAACTCTTCCGTATTTCACTGACGATAATGTGGCCTTTGTGCAGGTATCACATCACTCATGCAACAAGTCCACCTCATGGGAGAGGAACATGGGCTACGGTGTTGATCTGCACTGGAAGATATACCAGCCATACAGGAACAGATACGGTGTTGTGAATTTCCTTGGACACGGGGCGGTACTGAGGACTGGTGCGGTTCGTGAGGCTGGAAGCTTTCCTGAGATGGTGGCTGAAGATATAGGCCTCACCACAGAACTCTATACAAGGGGTAAGAGGGGTGTGTTTGTGGATGAAATAAGTGCAGGAGAGGAGTTTCCTTCAACCTACAGTGCCTTCAGGCGGAGGCACAAGAAGTGGACCATGGGGAGCACGCAGTTCATGAGGCGCTATCTTGGAAAGATAGTAATGTCAAGGATGAAGTGGTACCAGAAGCTGGACATAATCATACCCGCAATGAGCCTGCCCATGACGTTCATTCTATTTGTTTACATAGTTTCCGCTGCGTTCCTGCACATCACATCTTCGCTCTGGCTGTTCCTCTTTGCCCTTATGAGCATGATAACTCCAAACCTGCAGTTTCTCAGGCTTGACAATAAGAAAGATATTCCCAAGGCCCTGGCAGTCAATGCACTGGCATACGTTTCTCTTTTCCCCACATCCGTCTATTATGCCATCAAGGGAATATTGAAACCGGTTTTCCTTGTAACCGGTGAGAGAAAGGTAAAAAATTCCCTCAAACTCGAGCTTGCGGGGGATATGGCAATGGGGCTATTCCTGGTTACAACTGGTGGTTTCAGCATTCTGGGCGTAGTATGCCTCTTAACAGGTGTGCTTTTCTGGGTGTACAACTGAATTTATTTCCTCACGGTTATTAATGGAAGAGCAAGTGTACAGCATTACTGGAGATTTCCGTGCCATCAATGGTTGCATACAACTTGTCGCTGTGGAACCCTTATGAAAAGAACACCCACCCGGCATCTGGTAAAAACGCTACTCCAATTTCCTGACGATCACTTTGCCATCATCCAGGTAGAATCCCACAATGTCTGATTCCCCTATTCCAAGCTTTTCCTGAACCTTCCTTGGCAGTGTTATCCGAAGTGATGTCCCCCTCTTTGACACATGTGACACATCAAGCAATTGTGGCATTAAAGGAGAATGCATCATCAGATTAAATATTGTAGATCTATTAGTCTGTCATATTGTGCTATAGCATCAAATGAAAAATTAGTCCTGATATTGTTTGTTACTCCAAGGGACTTCAGGGCATCTATTATGGTGCCAATTTTTAAGTGCATTATTCAAGGAATCAATAACTTCTATCCATCCGGGATCGTTTTCATCGAAGTGTATTTTTCTCCCGTCTTCTAAAACCATACTTAAATGTTGATGCAATAACCCAAGTTCATAGGAAAAAATTGACTGAGCAGGATTTCTTATATGGTCAAATGATTCACCTTCGAAGTTTAATAATATTTCATGTTCAATATCCTCTCTAATTTCACCAGTATCATAGTCTCTGCAGTGACGATCTATGTAATAATTTAGAACACCTGACACTATTGACGAAAGATCGCTATTATTCATCAAGTCCTCATCGTAAAAATGCATGTCAAGACCACACTCGGAACATTTAACGGTAAAGTGCGTTTTAAGCTGTCCCATTCGATAAGATTGTCCATTAAACCAAGGTATCTGAGAAAGTTTCTGAATCATATAATAATCGCTGTATCTCTTTGATTCTGCTTCTATAATCGGAATTCTAGACTCATAAAATTTTCTTTGCTCATCTTTTCCCTTATTAGTTCCGTCTTTGAATACGGAATTTCTGAAACTCTTCACAAAATCAAAAATTTTATCTCTTAATGATGATATGCCTCGCCCTAAGACTGAAAAATTTTTAGATATAAATTCATCCACTTCTGGCCTTTTTTCGCCATTAATGATTCCAGCGTTGAAAATTAACTCTATAGAATTTCTGATAAACCCATCAATAAAATTCCGAATTAAAACTTCAACATAATAGTTAAGATCCTCATTTGGATTTGGCGATGACCAGGAGTCCCGTTTATTCCATGGGGCCTCATTAATATCAAACTCTAAATCATTAAATGTTGAATCAACCGAATTTAAAAACGAAATGACTACACCTTTTTCTTCATTACTCAGCATATCTGAAAATTATCAGAATCTAAATAAATCTTTAGGATAATTTCAAAAATTCGAAATTCAATTGAACCATGGGATTTTTCTCAATTTCATCAAGGGATGAGACACGTTTTACCCCAGACTGGAAGCCGTCAACATAGCGTCCCGAAGGTTGTGTAACCTGAATCCCCGGGTTTTACCACCACGATATCTTATCCAGGGCTTCGAGGATTTCCTTCTGCTTCTTCGTCCTCTCAAGTTCCACGAGATTTCCATTCTGGTCTTCCACGAC
>JAJZAR010000023.1 GCA_021799315.1 Thermoplasmata archaeon
TTCACAAAAACAAAATATAGATGAAAAGAAAGGAGAATATCTATTGTATGGTATAGCTGGCACGGTTTTTCTTCTTCTTTATCTTCTTTTAATTTCCTATATTTTTTCAATTCCTTTCATTGTCATTTCAGTAATATTTTATGGAGTGCTGTTGAATAAACACTTCTATAAGCGTAAAAATCTCACAGTTGCAATGATTATTTCACGAGTTGCAGTTCCCGCTGCCATAATATTTGTTCTGTGGATAGGAAATTTTGGTGGAACACTATATCTGGTTTACCCTAAATTTGGAAATGAAATCACCGTCGTGTTTCTTTCCTTATTTTTCCTTTCCATAGGCATAGGAGGGATTGTTTTTAGCAAAAATCCCATGATCCGTACCTATAATGCCTCATATAGCACCTTCTCCGGGGCCTTTTTCCCCACATTCTTTATACTGGTCATATTCATCATTTTTCAGTTCATTAAGCCTATCTACCCTCTTTCATTGATGTTTCTTTTTGCTTTCTTCTCTCAATTCACATTTTCATTCTTTTATCTATCTATAGATTCCGATTCACTAGAGAAATCAAACAATGCAAGCAGAATGGTTTCAAGGAGTTCAAGCGTTGCAATCTACGTTGGAATCCTTGGATTTCTTGCGGGTTTATACATTGAACTATATTCCTCATCTTTTGCTATTGCTACCCTCATAGCGCTCGTTCTGTACAGCATGGGTGGTGCCGGGGTCCTGGTTTACGCAATCTATCAGGGAACATCAAAGAATTTCAAAACCAACTCCATGACGGTCTTTAAAAAATTTGAAAAGGAAGGGTCCGTTTCCATGTCCCATGATATTCAGAATATGGGGGAAGCTCTGGACTCTTTCGAGAATGAAGGAAAAAAGGAAGAATTGATAATTGTAGTTTCAAAATTCCTTGCTGATAGAGGTAAGAACGTAGATTATATTAAAAAAAGTCTTAAGGCTGTTATTGACTATAAGCTTCCCAACTCCATTATAATCGGTGCATCTAAACCGGGGAGTTCTGTATACAAGTCAGAGATAGAGAAAAGGAAAATAATAACAAAAGTAGTGATTGAAAATATAAGTGTTGTTGGTGAAGTTAATGAATAATATGGAATGGGATGAAGAGTCAAAGAAAGTGCTAAAATTGCCAGGTGAAGTTATTGATGAGGTCTCAAAGTATTTTGTTGGGAACAGAGATATTCTGAAAAAAATTGTGGCATCTATTCTGGGTTCTGGACATGTGCTCCTGCAGGATAATCCGGGAATAGGTAAAACTTTTGTAGCCAAACTTATGTCTTCAGTTCTTGGTCTACAATTCAGGCGGATACAGTTCACCCCTGATCTGCTACCCAGTGATATAACTGGAACAAAGGTATGGCGTATGGCCACCGGGGATTTTGAACTGATAAAGGGTCCAATATTCTGTAATTTCCTGCTGGCGGATGAAATAAACCGGGCACCTCCGAAAACACAGGCTGCCTTACTTGAGTCCATGGAAGAAGTTCAGGTTACAGTGGAAGGGGAAACATTAAAACTAACAAAGCCATTCATTGTTTTGGCAACTCAGAATCCCATCGAATTTGAGGGGACATACCCTCTGCCAGAAGCTCAGATGGACAGATTTATGATCAGGCTATCCTTTGGCTATCCAGAAGACGATCTTGAAATATTGAAAAGGAGGAAATCCTGGGGAACAAACGATCCCAGCGAAAGAGCCAAAAAGATACTTGATCCGAAGTCGGTTATTGCTCTCCAAAAGCTTAGTGAGACCGTGGAAGTCAGTGATGAAGTGACAAAGTATATCTCTGAATTTAGAAATATTCGTAAGGATCCAAGGGTAATGGCTGGTCCAAGTCCAAGGGGAATAATTTCCCTCATGAGACTTGCACAATCCATGGCGATCATAGAAGGGAGAAATTTTGTCATTCCCGACGATGTGAAAAGTATAGCTGTTGAATGCCTGGCTCATAGGATTGTGATCAAGCCAGAACAGGTTATGGACGAAGTAGACCCTGAGAGCATAGTCAAGGAATATATGGAAAAGATCGAAGTGCCCAAAGTGACGCAATGAACGCATCATGGAATAAGCAGATCCTTTTGCTGGTCGTGATCTCTGTAGGTATTTCTATTACGGGAATTGTTTCAGGGCAGAAAGTTATTTTTTCTGCTCTGTTCGCGCCTGTTATATTTGTAGTATTTTTGTCCTATATGGAAAGAGACATAGAACTCTCAATTGCCTTTGATTTACCTTCATTTATGAAAGTTGGACAGGAAGTCACCCTGCTGGCAAGAATAGATGTCAAAAAAGGATATGGGTTTGTAAACATGGAGTTGCCGACATACAAGGAAATGGAAATTCTCGAAGGCACAAATGTTCACATCCTTTTCAAAGGGCTGAACAGGAGAGAGGTCGAATTCCGATATACTGTTAAGGCAACAAGAAGGGGGATCTTTGATTGGACGGATGCAAATATTCAATACATGCCTGTTATTGGCATAAAAAGAAAAAAAGACATTACGTTCAAGGTAGGTCACAAACTTGAAGTCAATCCAGAGATCAGTTTTCTCAAGAAGAGCCAATTTGAGCTGAGAAGCAAAAGAAAGAGGCCACAGAATTCCATTGCCAGAAGTGGCCCTCCAACTCATGAGTTTGAGACCATAAGAGAATATCAACCGGGGGATCCTTTTAAATCCATAAACTGGAAGACCTCCGCAAGGAATCTGCACAGACAATCTCTTATGGTCAATGTTTATGAAAAAGAAGGCCTGAAGAATTTTATTTTCATCATAGACACGTCTCCATTCATGGCCAACGGAACTGCAGAGGAAAACCCTCTGGAATATTCAATCAGGTTAGTGATGTCTGGGGCAAAATATCTATTGTCAAAGAATTACAATGTGGGATTCTGGCCATTAAGGAGCGGCCTGATGAAACGTTCTGAGTTTGTTATTCCCTCTTCCGGTATGGAAACATTCAATCAGATACATAAGAGTTTACTCATCATGGAGCATCGTAAGGTTGTGGACGTGTTCATGACCCTTGAGAGGAACCTTGCCAGGATCGCCATGGAAACCAGACCTATGATTATGATATTTACGAGTCTCGAAAGAGGAAATATCAAGCGAATAAGGGATTTCACGAGTCAGTTATCCAGATACAGGATTTCTCCCATCATAGTTGATATAAGGGCTGAAGGAATAATGGCTAAAAATATAGACCCACGTTTGAGCAAGGCTTACTCCTACAAAAATCTCTCAGATAACAAAAGCATTGTATCTCTATCAGGAACAAAGGTTATAAAATGGGATCCTGTGAATCAGTCCATGGGTGGAGTTGCATACCTTCTTGCAATGGAGGGCGGATGGTAGTAAAACATCACTGGGTAATTCTCCTCGCAGTAATCCTTACTGCGTTCTACGTATTTCTTTTCTTTTTGGGCATAAAAGGTTTAGTTGGGGAAATCATGATGGGAATGTTTCTTCTTTCCATGTTGATGGCATTCATATCTCTCAATGCAGTGAGGAAGGAGGGTGCGGATAAGATTTCTCCATGGAAATTCCTCTCTCTTATCGTTTTAATAATTGCCATCCTTTTTTCTTCTGGAATCATATACTCTCATTTCCCAACACTTGCTGCCCTTTCGTCGGCTGGTTCCTATTCATCTTCTTTTGTCTTACCTCTGATCGTTATGGTCACAATCATTTTCATGGCATTGGAATCAACGGGATTGATGGGCAAATCTCTTATTCCCAATGGATACGACGCCTTCGAAGTGGAGGATGCGATTTACAGTTTTAATAGAAGTGTAATTTTTATAGGTCTTCTTTCCACAGGTATCAGCATGGCATTTATTCTTCTCGTTGTTACCATTCCATCCTTTGATATCGGCCTAATTCCTGCAATAGTTGTCTTTGTTAGTGTATATTTCCTTGTTATATACTGGATCTTAAAAAGAGAGTCATGAGCTTGAGGATATAAAGAAAGCTACTTTGTGCAGTGTTAGAAATCTATAAATAAATCTATGAGCATGGCTATTTTGGGTTTAACATGCAGGAATTGATATGCAATATAGAATTTCTTAAGGAAGGCGACGAATATATGGCAAAACTACGAACAGAAATAGGCGGACTTATGGAATATTCCGGTCTGTCTTTTGAAGAGGTATTGAATCAAGTCATAATCGAACTTGAGGAGGAGTTTTAGATTTAATATTATCTATTTGCCTAAATTTTAAATGTTATGAACCAAAAATTCTAAAAGCAACCTCTTATTAAGTTGTAAGATGAAGTATATACCCATTATTTTCATGATCTTTATTCTCTTGGGAACATCAGGATATGTTCACGATGTTCCTGCAAATCTTAGAGGAGATATACTATTCAACAAAGAACCAGATATGAATATTGAAATTTCGCACAAGAATGTAAGCGTAGATTTCTCGCCAGCTTTTTATTTTCAAAATTCTCAATCCGGTTCATGGAAATACGGACTGACTTCATGGCACAAGGAAAATCACCATGTGTATGGTCTTCCACTGAGCCTTACGATCAAGAAGGAGAAGATAGGTCAGCTTGACTTCAAATATACGTATATAGAAGCGTATAAATTAATGACGGATGAAAGCAACCATTCAACCGGGGTAACTCCTCGGATTGTAAACTATCTTTTTATAAATATGACCGTGGTTATAGCTAAAATGTCAGGCGGAGCCCCAGCAATTTCAAAGGGCGTGCCATACAATTTTACCAATAGAAGTTTTCTTTCCGTGAATTTTTACATACAAACTCACACATTAAAGAATTGCTCGTATAACCTCTCTGTTCCAGTCACTTTCAATTCTCCATATACTTTTCCAGTGTTAAATTTTACAACGAAGGATAAAGGAAATCCTACAGTTCCTCAATACTGTGGTTTCACAATGAATATAAACAATGGTTATCCCCTTGCCTTTCTTTATAACAGAACATTCGAAGAGAACGGAACGGTCCATTCTCTGGACGTTACCGCAGGGCATCACGAGAATCAAGTCGTAAGGTCCTTGTTATTCATATTTCATACGTCAGGAAAATATTCTAACATAACCTATGATCCTTACCTTGCCCTTCCAGTCAAAAATATATCGAGTAATTTCATCGTATGCTACTGGAAGACAGAGATTATCCATTCAATTCTCACGAATTCAACGTACCTGACAATGGGAGCTATTACGGCTCTTCTGATGATTGGTGGCACCTATTTTTACAGAAAAAGAAGTTATCGCCACTAATCATCATTTTTTTCTTCCAGAAGGTCTATGAGGCTATCTGCCAATTCATCAACAAACAGTGTTTTTGACCGTTTTAAATAATTCTTTACAAACTCTGGATCCCTTATGGAAATGATATCCTCATCCCAGAGAATAACATTATCTCCATGTAATTGAGAAAGGGATGAATGCAAAGCATCCTTATCTGGAAATGCTGTATGAAGACCATCCATACTCACAGCCTTTCTTCTCAGGATAAATAGAAGAAGTTTTCTATTGTTCCTGTTCCTTATGTGATAACTCAATTTCTTTGCATCTGACTCTGCTGATGCCCGGACGAAATATCGCTTATACCTTCCATCTTTGCGAAAGATAATCTGGTCATCGTGTTCAAGTTTGTATAGATGGTATTCCAGTTGTCCTATGGAGTACCCTGTTTTACGTTGTATCCCTCTGAAATGTAGTCCCGGTTCCAGACGTATAAGCTCAAGCAATTTTCCCCTAGGTTCTTGATTCGAACTCAATTTCTTTTCACCCTCACCATTCCAACATAGAAGATTAGCATTACGGTCAGCATCTGAAGTGATGTTGATAATTCTGAATATGACTGAAGAAAGGATAATCCCAGAAATCCAATTGTTAGAAATACGCTTTCTGCCACAAAGATACCATTTGTTACGAAGAGGAATCTTGACAGTTTTGCTCTGACTCTTCGAACTCTGAAAGTCAAGGCCAGGAGAAATGAACTTATTATTATATCTATTCCAAGAAATATCAGTGTACTTCCAGTCAAGTCAGAGGAAAGACTCATAGGGGATAAATTAAATCCTTATGATTAAGTTTTTCATTCTATTGAGTTCTGACCGAGTACCCACAGGCAGATAAAGCCCTTATAAATTCCGTCCTCAATTTTAGCTCACTCTCCATGAATTCCATGCTCAATTCATTCCTATTTCTTCTGCTTGAGGCAAAGGTTCGGATTTCTCCGTCTATCACATATACGAAATTTCTTGTTCCACCGGTGACCGACTTTATGTGGCTCTTAAATATCTGATATACAAGGTCTCTAGGACTCAGGACTATTCCGCCATGTCCCTTTTTACTCTGTTTCTTCTCTTTTTTGATATAGAAGACTCGCATGGAGTCTGCAGTTAATCCAATTTCACACATGCCATTTTTAATAAGATTCTTCATTATGTGGGAATATTCTTTAATTGAATCAGTTCCAGTGAGGGAGGTGTAGAGTTGTTCATCAATAAAACCCACGGTGTTGAGAAGTTTCTCAATAATGAACTGTGCCCCCTCTTCTTTTGAGAATTTTTCAATAACAAACCTGTATTTAGAACTCGAATCCTTGCATATGACCGCACCGTTCCATAGGGCTTTAAGAGCTGCTGCATTTCTATCATAACTACCTCTCGCATTCTTCATGATCTCATCTTCAGATTTGGGGAAGTCCATGATCGATTTCAGTATATCCATATGCGTTTTATCAAGTTCCATGCTTCTGAGGGTTCTATAGATTGATATGGTCTCCATGGTCCCTCTGGACGAAATGTTGAAGGGGCCACTGAAGTTGAACAGCAGATCTGATTGAAAATAGCTGTCCAGATCGTTTGCTTTTATACCCATAACATGGGCCTCAGAAACATCTCGAATTCCCAACCTTGCTTCAGTGATGGATTCCATGGTGCTTTTTCTTCCTCCCATAGATTGTTCGTATGTATTCATGGCGCGCGAGAAAAGTTCACCTTCAAACATTACATGGACATTTTCTCTACCCAGCACAGCGGCATTTTCTGTTACTCTGTATTTGAATTTCTTCAGTATCTCCCTGTAATTGTCTTTCAAACCAGTTATGGTAACAATCTGATTGTTTGAGACCGCCATATCTTCCAGGTATCTGAAAAGGTTCTCAATATTTTCATCTGATTCGCTGGAAATTTCATCAATCCAGATAACACCGGATCGGCTCTGCATGGATAGAAGGGCAGTGAGATCGCCATGATAGAAGAATGTATGATCCAGTCCACTGTTCATTGAAACAAGTCGTCCAGTGATAGCCGAGACCGGGTCATTTATTGGCAATATAATTGATCCTGCTTCACCATTCAGAAGAGTACCATGATATACGCCTCTCTTGCCTATGTTTGTTTCTATGCCCGCAAGATCTCCAGATTGTATATGGAACCAGAAAGCATTCATTATTTCATGCTGTGATAGCGGGCCGCAATATTTCAGGAGAATCTTCATAGCCTCGTTCCTGGTCAGCGTTGTTTTGTCCCATAATTTTGATATGACACCATCAATTTCCACAGCCAGAACTCTGTGTTCGAGAGACTTCTCGTACTCTCTCACAATTCTCATATCAAGATTCAACTCTCTTGAAAGGGCCTCCATGGTAACACCTCCAAAGGAGAGGAAGTCCATGATCTTCTGTTCATTCTCTTCAAGGGGAGATTCCCTCAATTTCTGCAATGCCATGGCCATCTCCCTTACCATTACTGTCTTTCTGTGCTTAAAAAATCTACCACGGACCACGTTTACAGTGGGCATCATATCTGGGGTGTAATGTTCTATTCTTGCAGCTACAGAATTCTGGTCTGTGTAAAATCCAAGAGTTTCAAAATATTCATCTATATTTGAAAACTTCCTCGTATATCTTGTCATTCTGAGTTTGTATGGGTCGCGGGAAACCATCCCCAGAATGCGTTCAAGATCTCCGTTGATCATATATTGCCTGGCAAAAACTGGCGTTATATAATCTTCAATAATCTTTCCTGTGGGTTTCATGGATTCCAGAGTTGTAGATAATATCTCTCTATCCATGGGATATCTGACCGATATCTCATCAAAGGTCATTGGGCCAAGGGAATTAAGAACCTGAAAGAGAAGGTCTTCCACAGAATAAGTGCTTTCAGGTATTTCTGCAACTTTAATATAGGATACAGTATCTCTCTTTGTTGATCTTCTCACAAGAAATCTGGTTTCCAGAGCCGTGAGATTACTCTTCACATCCTGTTCATTCATTCCGGTTTCCTTTTCTATCTCATTTGCGGTCAGGTTTCTGCAAGCGTTCAGCACAGTTTGTTCACTTTCATTAATCGGATCCTTTCTGGCAAAAAGAGCTTTGAATGTTCCATATCTCTCAGGATTGATCCAGAAAATGCCCCTAACGCTTACACTCCACAATTTTCCAGTTTGAATTGCAGTTTTTATCTCGTCCTTAATATCGTTTTGAGCATAGGGAAAGGGAGAATTCATTCTTGTCCTATACAGATCCGTCATGGGGAAATGGTCGCTGTTCTCAAGCAGGGAATCAAGGTCTGTTACTGGGGGAACCTTGGACACATAGTATCTCTCCACTACCTTTGGATCCTTGATTTTGAAGTCCATATAATCTGTACCGTATACTCTGTCCACTATACGGCTCTGCAGCTCTTTCAATAATTTTGCCCTCTCCTCCATCAGAACAACATCCGAGACCCCTGCAAGAATGAGGGAGAGAGAAAATGGGCTGGGTTCATTGGAATAGTCCCGTGCCGCGTAGGATCCTGTTGATATCACATCTTTTACATAGTTCAGTGCAGCTGGGACATCCATCATATCATCCATGATTTCCCTGAACGTTTCTGTCACCACTGGAAAATCAGGTATATTCTCTATGGCTCTGAGCACCTTATCGCTTCTCAACTGCTGCATAACTATGGGTACCTCGTGGCCCTTATACCTTCTTAGCACCATGAGCGATCGTGTAGCGCACTGCCTGAATCTTTCCTTGAATACAGTGGTATTCGCTATGGACCTCCTCACATAATCTACAAAATTTTGAGGGGTTATAAGTTTTATTACATCCTTGATTGGAACGGCGGAATCAACTGTGAGCATGAAACCATCATCAGTGACAGTGACTCTGGTATTTGTCTCATAGGTATTGGCAATGCTCTGCGCATAGGCTCTAGACAGGGCATCATTAACTCTTCTTCCCAGAGGTATTAGAAACACCATACTGTAAAGATCTTCGTCTCTGTAGCCTTCAACATATAGCTTTGTATCTGTTGGAATCTCGAACTTCATCTGGGCTTTGATGTAAGAGATAATACTTCTTGCACCGTTGTCATCAAGATGATAGTTTTCCTTGAGCCATTCCATTATATCTGTATCATCTGCGTGATCTTTCATATATTCTCTGAACTGCCCTATGAGTTTACCGAGATCATAACTCCGAGGTAACATCTCACCGGTCCATGAAGGGATTGTGGGTTTCAGTCCTGTGGCATCTCTCACAATGACCTTATTCCCTCTTGTTCGTATGAATGAATATGTTCTTGCTCCGAGTACGAAAATGTCTCCTGAGTTCATTCTCTCAACAAATTTATCGCTCAACTGTCCGAGATGCCTCCCACTCACATCTAGCACTCTATAATCTGAATCATCAGGTATGGTTCCTATGTTCATGAAATAGATCATTCTGGTGCTCTTTTTCTTTCCAAATGCATGCTGTTCCTCATCATACCATATTTTGGAATATATTGTGTTATTTTCCACCCTCCCCGCAAGATATTCGATAACTGACATGTATGTGCTCATTTCCAGATTTCTGTAGGGATATGACCTCCTGATCAGATTGAAGCTTTCATCTATATCCCATGTTTTTTCAAGAGACATGCCAACAACTGCCTGTGACAGAACATCGAGAGCGCCATCTGGGATATTCACTCTATCTATATTCCTGTCATACGCTGCCTTCGTGAGAACTGCACATTCTACAAGATCGTCCAGACTGAATACCACAAAACGTCCCATGCTAAGTTTTGTTATGGAGTGTCCGGCTCTGCCGATCCTCTGAAGTCCTTTAGATACGGATTTTGGACTGCCTATCTGGATCACAAGATCGACACTTCCTATATCTATACCCAGTTCCAGTGAAGTTGATGATATGACGCACCTCAGTTCCCCTCTCTTCAATTTTTCCTCTACACCGAGCCTGATCTCCTTCCCAAGAGAAGAGTGATGGGCTTCAAGGCTGTCAATACCTCTGGCCTTAAGCCTTATGGCCACGTGCTCTGTGGCGCTTCGTGTATTTGTGAATATCAAGGTAGTTTTATGTTCTTCTATGAGTTTTGCAAGAATGTCGTACATACGCTCATTTGCCACTTCAAAACCAGCTGTTGTCAGATCCTCAACAGGGGTGAGGGTCTCGAGATCCAACCCTTTCTTGAGATCTACGTCGACAATGTTGCAATTTCTAGGCTTTCCATTATCATAGCCGCACAGGAAATTGGCTATGGTGGGAAGTGGTGCCTGTGTGGCTGAAAGACCTATACGTACGAAGTGCGGAGACATTTCCTCAAGCCTTTCCAGATTGAGGGATAGCAATGTTCCTCTCTTTGATGAGGAAATCTCATGAATTTCGTCTATAATGACATACCTGACCTTCATGAATCTCTCCTTGAACTTTGGAGCGGTGAGAGCCAGGGCAAGAGACTCAGGTGTTGTGATGAGTATATGGGGAGGTTTCTTCAGCATCTTCTGCCTGTCAGCTTGCGTGGTATCTCCGCTCCTCACTGCAACCCTGATGGGTGGCAGGGTAATGTTCTCAAGCGCCATCAGGTCATAGATCTCCTTTAAGGGTTCGTTGAGGTTTCTGTTTATATCATTGGCGAGAGCTTTGAGAGGGCTGATATAAACACATGATATATCATTCTCCAGTTCGTTCTTCCTGGCTTTTATAAAAAGTTCATTGATAATGGCTAGAAATCCGGTCAGCGTCTTTCCCGTTCCTGTGGGGCTTGAAACAAGCACATTCTCACCTCTGTGCACGAGAGGAATAACTTTCTTCTGAGGAATCGTAAGATCACTGTATTTCTCATTGAACCATCTGGAAATGATGGGATCAAGAAAGGGTAACTGTTTTTCAACGCCTTCTTTAATATCTACATCTTCGACCGTAACAATCTGAAGCCTAATAGAAAAATGTATAAAAGGATTGCCTGAAGTATGGGCAACAATAGATGAAGGTTAATGAAAATTGGTAAGATACTGTGTATGAGTTTCAGCCGATTCTCTTGAAAGTTTATTTATCAGTCTTTCCCTCTCTCCTTTCTGAAATCCTGCATCTCGCAGCAGGGAACCAAAGAATGCGATTGCATGATCATAATCCCGGTTATCTATGGGTTTTGGAACACCATCCTTTCCTCCAAGAGCATAGGAATATCTTATGGGGTCCATATAGCTGGGCTTAGCCCCGGTTATCACTTCAGAGATATAACACAGAGCCCTGATAGTACTCTGGCCAATTCCTGGTGTGAGCAGCACATCCTCAAACCTGTCAGGTTGAAATTCATATAGTTTTTCAATGTTTTTCCAGGGCATTTTCACACTGAGATTCAATGCTTTTTGTTCGCCAAAGGAGTCAAGCGTTGTCTGCGAACCATGAGATAGGGGAACAGTTTCCCTTATGGCTTTCATGATACCGATCCTTGCATCTCTGCTCAGCGCACTTGAAAGATCGAGACATGTTTCGGCTTGTTTCTGTGATTCAATTCCCGCCCTGTCTTCAATAAGGCTATTTTCCATGTGTATGGAAGACCAATGATATCTTCTAGCCATTCTGTCTTTTTGATTCATCCCCTGCTGAATCACAGAATAATTTCCCTTGTAATCAAGAACTACGCTGTGTATGTAAAGATCATATGAATCCTGCAGGAGATTATTGTCAACCTTGGCCATAAGGTCTGTGTTCTTGACAATATTTTTAGCAGCCATCTCGGATTGAAAATACTGCGATTTATCCTTTATATCGCGGGCCTTTTCTCTCATGTACTTTCCCTTCCCTCCCGCTACAAAAAAATCAGTGTTGTGATGCTCAGAATATTGCTTGAGAGCATGTATTGTCGTGGTAGTGGTTCCACTGGAGTTCCAGTCAAATCCCGTTACGAGGCTGAGTGAATGGAACCAGAATGGATCGGAAATTCTCCTTATGAACTCCATGGTGCCGTATGTTTCACATATCAGTGTGCTTATCTGTCCGGTAAGTTCAACTATCTTTCTATATAGAAGTTCAGGTGGTTTACCATAATGTAATGGGAGATATGCTGTTCCCTTTCTCTCCATTCCCATAAATGTCAATTATCTTCGAACTAATAGTCTTTTGTGACGCCATAATTTAATTGCAAATTATTCAATTGTCTATTTTGCGTCCTTCATGCAGTCTTTGGTAGATTTGAGTGATGTATCTTCATTCATGGCATGTAGCGTGTATACAATTGCAATAAACGGCTAAGTCATCAGTGAGATGAAAAATCTGCACTCTGGTCATCGTCCAATTCAGTGATACCTCGTGGAAGAACATATTCATGGTTAATTTTGAAGAAGTTTAGGTTTTAATACGGAATCAGACGAAAATCCGATCTATGCAATATCAATTTTATAGTTGTACCTGCATGCCAATTAGTCACCACGGGATTATGCGAGATCATCCAATATTTCAGCAGGCTTTTGAGATGAAATCAACCTATTCTAATTTTCGGTTGTTTTCAAACAATTAATAAGTAATAGATACATTCAGTAATATGGCGCAGTTTAAGTGTTTTGAATGTAATGGAGAGGTAAGAACTGGAGAGAAGTTCACATTTACAAAAAAGGGCAGTGTTCATTTTGACTGTTTTATAAGCAGCAAAAGAAAGGGTTTGGATCCATCGAAAGAGGAGCAACTAAGGACATTCAGCTTAATCCTTGATTCAGAACTCACCCATCTTCTAAATCTATTGAAAATAAATCCAGAGCACGAAGGTGCAAAGGAATATGAAAAGCAAAAATACAAGGATATTGAAAAAGCTGCTGGAGATACTACAAAAAAGATAGATGAACTTTAATTTTTCTTTTTAAATTCTGTGTACCCGCATTTTCCGCATGTGACTCTGTCTTCATGTTCGGCCAGAAACACACTAGGTCCGCATCTGGGGCAATTTCGTTTTGATCTTACTACCTTATTATTTTCAAGTTTGTACACTTCCCTCTTTTGCATTATTGTTTCTCCTCCTTTACCTTAAGTTTATTTCTGAACAGTTCATAGTCAGGTTCGTATAACATGGCGTCTTCCTTTGTTTTGTACACCTTTGCGTACCCCTCAATTCTGTGAAGTCCTGTTAATTGCTTGTTATAGTCCACAATTATGAGATCCTTGTTTGTATTTGTGTTTCTTGATATGAGTTCCTTGACAACGTCTCTGGTGGGTGTCTGGCTATTCTCAAATTCCACGTGGTATCTGATCTCTTTTCTCTTTAACATTTTATTTTCATTGCTTTCGTCTATCTTAATATTCAATTTATATCACTTCCATTTTTTCAAATATTCTTTCTACCAATTTTTTATGTTCAGCAGTAACTTTTATGGAACCTGTACCCGATCCTGGTATGCCATAAACAACCAGTGAATTAAAGGGAGCATAAAAAATTATTGGTAATACTGCCAGATCCTCTTCTCCAATGACTCTGATCCTCTGTTTTTTATTTTCCTCCAAAGTATCTCTGATGATTTTGATAAGATTCCCACTGACTGTGCCTTTTTGATTTTCCACAACTATGGACCCTTCATAATCAGGATATGTCTTTTTGCCTCTCTCTGTGGTGAGATCAAAAACCATGATCTGAGGTTTTATATGGTTTTTTATTAGAAGATCGCAGGTATAATCACCGACTGCGTAAAGAAACCTCTGATCAACGCCCTTCAATTCTACTATTGAAATAAGTTTACCATTATTAGATTGAATGAGGGTCTTTACCTCATCTGTAATTTTATAAGTTTTATCTGACCTTAATTGCATATTCTCCTTTTTCTTTTAAGCCAGACTGTTTTGCTATAATGGAATTCTCAACATCCTTTATGATAAGAAAACCAAACCATTCATCACTCATGTGGGATTCACCGTGCTGAGGGCATGCAGAGTCAAAGAATAGTTTTTTGCATACTCTGCACGCCATGGTTCTTTTCTTTGTGGATTTTCCAGCCATTTTAACTGCTCTCCTTTACTTTTTTTACCTTGCCAACACCTTTCTTTCGTTCACTTTTTTCATACTCTTCTCTGGGTTCGTTCTCAGATGTCTTCGGAGAGTTCAACCATTGTATTTTTCCAAGTCCTGGTTGTTTCATAGTGAAACCTATTCTTCTATCCCTTATGGACGATGAGGCAAGATTAAGCATGACGATTCTAACTCTAACATGGTCTCCAACTCTTATGTCTCTGTTTGTATCCTTTCCAACCAATCTGTTCTGACTTTCATCCATATCTATTCTGTCATCCATAATCTGACCTACGTGGAGAAGCCCCTCAAAGGGCCCAAATCTTACAAAAGCTCCAATTTTTGGGACAACAGAGACTACAATGCCCTCCACAACTTCATTATTTTTAGGAATATATGCAAGAGCCCTGTATTGGATTCTCTGGTAAACTCCTCCATCTCCGTGAACAATAATTCCATCGTTTATTTTCTTAATTCCTACTATGGATACAATGTAACATTTCAGCATATCAGCTCTAGAATTTTTGTCAGGTACATAATCAACAAGTGTTCCCTGAAGAGTTTGCTTTGTGACCTCTTCAACGGCGAGATCATAATTCTCTCCCAGCAGAGTCGGGGGAACTCTGGCTAAATGTTCTTCTTCAATAATTGCATACAATCAAAATCACCAACATATACCATGGTATCTGGTCTTGATCAGTATATTTACTTTGTTTATAAATTTGCTTAAACACAACCGATTATTCGCGTGTCTGACAAGCTAATCATATATGACCAGAGGCCTATTTATTTATGTTGATCGACTTGCTAAAAGAACTGTCATCCCGGTTAGATTGAGGATCAGTAATTTTTGGGTTATAGGGAATAAAAAAATTAGTCCCTAAGGCACTTGCCAATTATAGATAAAGGGTATGTTGCTATACTCCTGAATTTTAAGTGTCAACGAAATATCAATATCCAAAGGTAAAGATGTTAACATGGCAAACTTTCATCTAAAAAAATTGGGTAAAAAGAGAGATGAGGGTCAGAACACTTTGATGCGGGATATTACCATGAACCTTGATATAAAATTTCGATCATTTGAAACTTAATTCGCAAACATGATCTACCGTGAATGCGCTGTTCATGGGATCGTGTTATTGCATTGAACTTATTTTTATAAACTTTAGTGCTTGAGGCTGTATGCAAAGAATAAAGGGTGCAAAATATGAGATACGCCTTGGCCGGGATTTGAACCCGAGTCACGGGCTCGACAGGCCCGTATGATAGGCCGCTACACTACCAAGGCTCGTTGTATCGTACTGGGTAATCCCTGAACGATTATAAAAGTTATCAAAAATGCACAATCTTTATCGCGGGCTCGGTAGAACTCCAGTTACTCTCTAAGGATTATAATTCAATTTAATCTATGTAGACAATTGAATAAATTTGAATAAATAAACCGGGAAATTACTTATATAAAGTTGTCTATAGAAACATATTGCAAGAAATAAATTCAGATAATGAGCAAGGAATGAGTACGAGGTGGTTATGAACCAATGTCTATATCTCTCAAACGTAGCTCCTTTTGGAGGAGAAAAGGCGGTAGGATCAGGAATTGTATTTGTAGGGTTGATCGTTTTTGTATATCAGGGATATAAACAGAAGTTCAATCAATTAAAACTCAGCCATTTATAATGTAGCATGGCTCACTTTTTTGTCTGCTTTTTCTATAGTACCTCGAGTCTAAATTGACTGGTAGAACCCATATTATAAGGTACTCTCTTGATCTGTATGGCATAATTGCTTATGGCGTTGTATTCTGGGTTATCGCACAGATTTCAGCACCAAGGAGCAAAATAGGAGATCTGGAAGGATTGATAGAAAGAGCACCAAAACAGGATAACGATCCTGCTACTGAGGCATAGTTCCAATAAATTTTTTAAACTTCTAAATACTTTTTTATTATACGGATACATGGAACAATTTCCATTTTATATTGGTGTTCTTGGTGGAGCAAATCCAAAGGATGAATATCT
>JAJZAR010000197.1 GCA_021799315.1 Thermoplasmata archaeon
ATTTTCTTTTTCCACTACCAGAAAAAAAGGGTATATGTGATGAAAAAGAGACCTAAACACATCTTAGACGCAGTATGTATCTTTGAAAAACCTAAACGTATTTTGACACCATATTTTCATGTGTAATAAGGAGCACATATTCACTCACTTCATTATCCATAGAATGCCTATTTCAAGACATTCCTGTTTAATGGCTGAAGATTCATTTACATATTACATTTACTTTGTAATATAGCTGAACAACAGAATGAGCTAGGAAATCCTAGACTAATGGCGTATAGAGCCGGGTTTCTGTGACGAACTACTAAGCTTATGGGATAAGCAGTAAATGGAATTCTAAGAAGAAGGGGGGAGGCATTGGTACCAGAGGGTATCTCGGTGTTGTTACCATTGAGAATAGTGAAACCGAGATCCTTTGGCACGATAAGATCGGATTTGGAATACAGCGATGTATCGGTCATTTACAGCATGGCGAAGAAAACAACCCTATCGATTCTGAAGGAAGTATACCCCATCCTGTGGGGGCAGAATCTCATACGTCAAATTTATGAATATCCAACCATTACACATGAAATCAGTCCCATACATTTATGAGGAAACATATCCCCATTCAGTTCCATGAAACCATAACAGCTTAGTCAATATTTAAAAACAATGATCCTTTTCTGAAGATGACGTGTCAAGTTTGATCTGACTCGTTTAATTCTGGACACCAATTCTCTAATCTAAAGAAACATTTTCATTCAACCTTCCCTCTATCCCCATTTTATTTCTTAATCAACTTTCACTTTATCTATAATTGTAGATTCTCAACATTATCAACGGGAAATACAGTGTCAGAGATGTTCTGCTGATACAGACAAGAATTTAGATATACATAATGGAACAGGGTGAAACCATGAGTAAGATCCCTAGAAAGTCTAGGGATCTTGTGGAAAACTTGGGATAGATCTGGGAATATTATGTAAAAAAGCTTGAGTTATGGTTTAAGTGTATACTGTTATCTCCGGGATTTCCTTCTCCTCATAAATTTCAGAATCGATGTTGAATTTAATAATTTTAATAAGATTGGTCAGAAGTAATTTTTCATCAAATATTTTGATTGCAGATTCCCTTATATTTATTCTTTCATGGATATAATCATCATACATTTCCATTTTTCTTCTCATTAATCTTCTGAGTTCACTTGAAAATGATTCAGCATTTCTTGGAAGGAGTCTCCCAAATATTGGGTCCTTTGAAATAATATACCTGAGTCCCTGAGCCGTCTGGGATGCAACCAGAGGAAGCCCACTTGCGAGACCTTCAATAGAGGCTATTGAAAGCGATTCAAATTTTGATGGTACAAACATAGCATCACAGGATGCTAAAATATCCTGTTTCTCTTCATTAGATACAAAGCCATGCATAACTATATTGTGATTCTTGTTTGATGCAATCACCACATTTTTCATATGACCATTTCCCATAATGTGGAACTGGATTTTTGGGTTCATATTTGCAACCTCAATCAATACATCAATGCCTTTGCTTTCAGTGAGTCTTCCAAGAAAAGCCACTGAAAAGCCTTCTTTTTGTTGATTTATGTAATATCTTTTGAAATCTATGTTGTGTTGAGGTATTTCCTTAATACTTTTATGTTGAAACCCGATTTTTACATAATATTCTGTCTGAAAATTGTTTTGTGTATGAATGACTATATTTTTACGATAGATATTAAGTGGTTCAAGAAGATATTTACCAGCAATTGTACCCAATGCTCTCAAAACAAAGTTATTGGAATTTCCAAGATATTCAAAGAATGTTCCGTGGTTTGCAATTATGACCTTCTTATTTTGCCCAAGAATTTTAGGAATCATTCTCCTTGAAAGAAGGGTTGGATTTGCGAAATAGTAAAGATCAAAACCATCGAGCATTTTGTAAGTTTTTCTAAAACTAAAAAATCCAAATAAGCCAAGTGAAAGAAGCCTGGATATCTTCAGAATATTTGGGTTGGCCATTGGATCATGGAGAAAAGAAGATGGTTTGTATTTGAATCTCATTTCAATGTCCTGAAATGAGTTACGTTTTCCGTACTCTATGCATCCAGAACCAAAATAAGTAACTTCATATCCCAGATCTGTAAGCATATTAGAAAACATTACTGTGTTAGCTTCCCCGCCACCCATGCACTCAATGTCAAGTGAACCAATAATCGCTGCTTTCACTTAATCGCCTTTGATGTAAGTGAATTTCTGTTTAAAATTGTTTCTATACATACAGTATGCTCCGAAGATAAATAATGCTTTTAATAAATATTAGTATTCCTCACAGTTTCATCGTTCCGTGATAATGCTAACATTTATTATTGGATATATATAGTATATCCAATGAAGAAGAGACCATTGATACCTGCCACAAGACTGGAAATAGAGAGCATAGAGGGATATTTCATCCGTACGGTGACAAAGTTCGGAAACAGCGCCAAGATAGACTGTCCAAAGGAATACCTTGGAAAGACTGTCTATGTGATCGTGACATGAACAGGGACAGATTACATCCAACCCTGAGAACACTGGAACATTTCACCAACGATTCCCTTGCACTGAAGCATCACACACAGTATCTGAGCGGATTTCACTACAACCGGGATCTGCTGAAGGCTGCTGTGGCAAATACATACGTGGAGACTGTCGGCAACAGTCGTCCTGTAAAATGCTCTCCATTGATTACGTGAAAACCTTTTAACTCTCTTCTCACTGAAAGTGCGATGAGCCATATTTTATTATGCCAAGAACCTAAATTAACCATTCCTATGTTAATTTGTCTGACACTTTTTGGTAACTATCAGCCCATCCAACTACATGATCCTCTAAAAAAATCAAAGGTT
>JAJZAR010000198.1 GCA_021799315.1 Thermoplasmata archaeon
AAGAACTCTATGCCTTGGATGTCTTACTGGCAAATATCCAACAAAAATAGAGGGCGAAATAGACGCATTTCAGACCACTCTTGATGAAAATTGATTCTGACGGTATAGCCCCATTTTCTTCCATTGGAAGAAACATATATGTAAGTCAGTGTTGAATCAGAAAATTGGTTTATGGACTATTCTTTTTGATAAAGTCAAGCATGGCATCTATCTGCTCCTGATCGAGCACATGACCCATAACGTCTGCCCTGAATGCCAGTGACAATTTCAGTGCGAGCTTTCGTGCAGTCTTTCCTCTGCGGTTAAGAGGTGCACCTGACACAATGGGTGATTTAAAAATAATGCCATGCTTTGGCCCTTTCACATGCTTCACCTTACTCATGAATAGAGCCTTTTCTGCACCTGCAATCTGTATTGCAGATGCTGGAGCTTCAGCTAATCTTTGGAGAGAATTGAAATGCCACAGCAATTCAATGCACAGAAGGGGATCAATAAGTCTTGAACCGTTTGGAAACATTCTTAAGGCTTCCTTTTCAAGGGAACTCTGAAGACTTTTTCTTGTTTCCTCCATTTGAAACCCCATGTTTCCAACCTGTACATAATCTGGATCGTTGAACTGTGACAGTGCCTTGAAGAAAGAAGGCGAATCCTTTGCCTCCCCAACCTTCAAGGAGAGTGCCATGGATTTTTCATAGAGAAGATTTAAGATCTCGTCCATAGAATTGTAAATATTAAAAATTTTTAAAGCGTTCCAGTCCTGGCCAAGGGAGTTGCGAAGTTTATTTTTTCCATGTTCAATGAGAATGGCCCTCAGATCGGGGATTTCCTGAGATTCATGCACTGGTTCATCTGAAACATGACCCTTGGCGAGCTTCTCAAACAGACCGGAAGGATCTCCAGATAAAGCATCGTAGATCTCATATGCACCATTTTTGCGAACGCCGTACCACTTATCTTCTGTCATTGGGCCTGTCCCTCCTGGTATTTTTTCTGAAATTTCCCTTTCCGGAATTACGATTTCTGTCTTCTCTAAAATTCTGTCTCCTGCCCTGAGTGTTGTTCTGTTTTCTGTTGTTGTAATTTTCCCTAACAGGTTTGTCTTTGAACCTACGTACATTTACCTTTGGCTCAGGTTTTTTCTCCACATTACTTTTCTTTGATCCGTCTGATTCCTCCGGATCAATAAGTACCCTATCGAGATCTACAATCTTTGTATCTGAAATCTGGTTGAATGAGGATATCATCTTTCCCGTTCCCACAAGATTGCCTTTCTCAGAAATAACTGCAACTCTATCTCCAGCCAGCGGTTCTCCAATTATGGCCTTAATGCCGCCCGGATAAATATCTGAGCCATGGGCAATATTCCTCAACGCTGAAGTTTTAACCACAACCTTGCTGAATCCTGAAAGCAAAAAGTTTGGCTGATAGATCACAGACCTCAATCGATGATCCTTTCCCTCCTTTGCCAGCTCAACCATATCACTTAATTCTTGCAGTGTTATGGCCATATCCAGTTTGAATGGACCCGTCTCCGTTCTCCTCAGATCTGTCATGTTCGCCTTTGTCCCAAGGTAATAACCTATATCAAGGCACAAAGTACGTATGTATGTACCAGATTGGCATTTCACCTTGAACAATATGTCTCTTCCCCTGATCTCCATAATCTGAAGATCGTAGATAATTCTGGATCTTAGCTTTCTCACAATGGCACTCTTTATGGGTGGCAATTGATAGATTTCACCTTTGAAAAATTCAAAGGCTTTTCTTATGCTTTCCTCGTCTGATTCTCCGTGAAGTTTCATGCTGCCCACATACTCCTTTGGATATTCATGCGCTATATCCACAAGGCGTACTGCTCGTGATAGGGCAATGACAAGAAGGCCTGTGGCCTGCGGGTCAAGTGTACCTATGTGACCTACTCTCTGTATGCCCGTCAGCGTACGGATCCAGTAATCAACCTGATGACTTGTAGGCCCTTTTGGCTTATCTATGCATATGAAACATCCTTCATCCGGAATTGGAAAAGGCGAGTTTGTAGATTTTGTTTGCAATTTCCTCTGCACTTCCTTGTTCCGTATCAATTACTGTATCATATATGCTTTTGTCATCCAAGTCAAAATTAAAATATTTTTTGAATCTTCTATTTTCAGATTCTTCTCTCAATCTGACCCTATCCAGAATATCATCGCCTGCTTCCCTCCCTGATACTCTTCTCACTCTGGTCTCAAGGCTGGCTGTCAATAATACCCTGAAGACCTTGATATGAGCTTGGTGGGATATGCATCCCGCCAACCTGGATTCCACAATAATATTATCATGATCTCTGAAAAATTGCTCAATCATTGCATTCAGCTTGAAATCAAGATCATCGTTCTTCTCAGACTCAAGATTCAACTGTTCAAGGGTGAGTTGCTTTTCTTCAGCTATCTTACGGAAAAAATATCCTCCGGAATATACCTTATATCCGGAAAGATTGCCAAGCAAATTGGCAACCGTTGTCTTTCCGCTTCCTATGTGACCACTGATACTGATTCTCATTGAGAAACCATCTGAATCTGGCCCGATTCATATTTTCTTATCTGGTATGAGAAATCGATGTACTTTATGACCATTGTGATCAGATATCCAACCACCATGTTTGACAGGAAAGATATGATGATCCAGGAAGGGAAGAATATTACCGTTGAGTTTAAATTCACGTTGGATGCCCATGGAAAGGATACATAGGGAAAGGGCAACCTTGCAAGGAAGAAATACAGCCATACAAATATGAGCAAAGTAAACATGGATAGAATGATCAATGGAGTTGTACTGCTCATCTGGACCATCTGCTGATCCATCATGCTTTCCTGCTGCATTTTTCTTAG
>JAJZAR010000199.1 GCA_021799315.1 Thermoplasmata archaeon
ATCAAGACTTTGTTATTTCTTCGTATTTTCTTCGTATTAGGTCCATCACAAGTTCAGCGTGACTTCGATATGCAAATTCCGGCTGCGCTTCAATAATTTTATCCATCATCACAGCTGATTCCTTAGGAAGCTGCACAGTTTTATAACCAGCTCTCTTCGTTGGAGTTTTTTGATCCATTAAAAAGTTATTGATAACAGATATATAAATGAAAACTCAACTATCCCTCCTAAGGATATGATCTATTTGTTTATCTCTGGAGGTCTAATATTAATTATTTTCTTTTCGCTTAATATTTTCTCGCAATCCTTACATTTTCCCTTAATAGAAAAGCCAATATTGTAAGTGACAATAATATCTTGTATGCTTTCATTCCAGCATAATTCTTTATTAATAATTTTCCCCTGCTCAACTTGAAGTTCTTTAACGATTTCTTCATATTTTTTTATTAACTTTGACCAAATTTCCTTTTTAAACTTATCCAAGATCGGCTTTTTACTTGAAGCAATAGTTGAAGGAGCATGTTCTTTTGTTTTTACATCAACACAATATATCTCGTTGGTAATAACCTCAGATAGATCAGATGAACCTCCTTCAATACTATTAATTAGTTCAGATAAAAAAGAACTAACATCATAGCTCTCCTCACCACTTGAAATATTGCGTCTCTTTGGGTTATCATTTGAACCAATGCGCTTATTTAGGTGCGGAAATACCTCTTTCATAAAAGTTGTGATATCCAAATAAATATCATTTAAGTATTCACTTCTCTCATCATGGTACTTCTTTTCGTCTGAAAATATATCCTCTAATAAGTTGTATAATCCAGTATAGCCTGATTCAATATGGCTTAAAGATATTGTGTGATAATCTTTGAAACGATTTATGTTACAGTAAGGTTCAAAACCGCTCTCCTTTATATTATATCCAGAAAGAGCAGTTCTCAATTCTTGATCCTCTGGATAATATTTTTTGGTTGGTCCTCGAGTCGTTGCAGTTGGTTCTTCACTAGGTTCGTCTTTTCGAAGACCAAATTCAGATATATTTTCTAGATAAATGGCTAGGTGCTTCCAGTGATCTTTCAACCACATGTACTTTCTATCCTGTAGCTTCTCCCTCTGATCTATAAACCTCTCCAGCAAAACAACGACAAGGGCAGTAAGAGGTCCTGCCAGAATTGCAGCTATTGGGAGACTTTCCTTAATTAAGCCAGAAAATATCGCACTAAAAAATAATATCCAACCTTGAAACACTTTTTACCATACAACTTACAACTTTATCATAGATAAGTATTTTTATAAACCTTTTAGTTGAGTTTGTAGATTTAGTACCATCTGTTATTGATTCTCAGACTTTAAGAGAATTTCCACCAGTATCCACATCCCCATCTTTCTTTACCATGTCCAATCAATGGATTTGAATAATTTATGACCTTGTTTGCATTTCCGAATATTTCTTCCATGCCTGCGTCATAAGAAGAAAGGTTCATTAGATAGGATCCTGAATGGTTCTCAATGCATTCCTTTAACTGTTTCAGATCCTCAAGGTTGAACCTGTATTTGTATCTCTTCCCTGAGGATAAATAAGGCGGATCAAGATACAAAAGTACCCTTTGTTTATTATATCTCTTGAATAGTTCCCTGAAATCTGAGTTCTCAATAGTCCAGTCCTTTACAAAAATGAAATTCTCTATACTGAATCTCGAAGGTTTAGTGGTGCCCTTGAATCGTCTTCCAAAGGAGCTGCCATCACCCATGAATGAGTAGGTTTGAATGTAAATTACTTTGAATGCCGTTTCCACATCGTTTCCATATTTCATATCCTTTAGTTCCCTGAAAACTCTTTCGTTTAAAAAAGCAACCCTCAATTTCCTCTCAAGGAGGGTTCTTTTCCATGGATCCTGTAGGACTTTGAATGTTTTATAAAGATCCTCATTAATGTCATTATATACCTTGGTTTTCTTCCACTCATCCGGAACATTCAAAAGAACCTTGCCTGATCCACCAAATACATCCACAACAACATCGAATGCGTCTGTATGCTGCGAGAGAATATCCATTATATCCTTCAGCTGGTTGAACTTTCCACCATAATACCTGAAGAGAGATTTCATATTATTGTCTATTACGCAAGCATTATAACTATAAATGATTTCCTATTGCGCAATAATATTATATGGCTGAATTGCCTATATGAGTGTGGATATGCTAAAAGAAATAGAAATGCAGTCCGGATTCTTCAGACTCCTTGTATATCTTAACAGTAGTGGCGAAAAGCAAATCACTGATATCATTGATGAGACTGGGATACCTGTGCACCAGACGTATAACTCCATAAGGAAGGCTCATTCACTTGGCCTGGTTAAGTCCAGGATAGACAATTCAAGGTATCCGCACAGGAATTTAGTTTCACTCACAGAAAAAGGAGAGAAAGTTGCAGCAAAGATAAGTGAGATAATTTCCATTGTAAACGACTAAGACTAATTTATTTTGACATGGTTTAGGCGGTCATAAATTTAAGAAACGATAAAACCTTAATTCGATCAAATCATGCCAACTCATGCAAAAGGATGAAAGTACCAGATCTCTCGAATCATGGTTGTGGGATGCAGCTTGTTCAATACGTGGAGAAATAGATGCCCAGAATATAAAGAATCCATAATTCCATTGTTTTTTCCGAGGGGGCAAAATGATGTTTTCGAAGACAAACTAATGTTCATATTGGAGGGTAGAGACATTACACTGGCAATAGATATGCGGATCACAATTTAATGAGTTTCTACATTCCGGAAAAATTACTTTACAACGCCTGAGGGACCTGTGCCATACTTTTATTCAGCAAGGAGGATGATAAAAATCAA
>JAJZAR010000200.1 GCA_021799315.1 Thermoplasmata archaeon
AGACCGGCTCTCACATAGGCATAATAACCACCAGCGTGGGAAATTCTTCCTGAAAAGACATAATTCATATACATTGCCGAAGAAACGCCAATTATTGCAATAAGAAAAACGAAGGTTGCTGAAGCCCCCACATAGCCTGTTTCCACATCAAGAAATGAAGCCGCGACTGCCGCAGGGGCTATGAAGGCAACAGACTGAAAGACACCGCTCCAGAGACCTCCTACATTCCTGTTAAGACTCTGCCTCATTCCTCATTCACCCCTTTCATTTTTTATCACGGAACTGAAAATCTCCATGCCCCTCTCGTTCAGTTCCTCAGGTATATTCAATGCACCCATGTATCGAAAGACGTTGCCAAAATGTCCACATGTGTGCATTATAAGACCAAGATTCAGCAAGGCGTGTTTTATTTTCATTATTCTCTCTGGAGAGAGTGGTTTATTATGGTTCCCAAGCTCAACGCCAATCATGAAACCTTTCCCTCTCACATCTAACATAATATCGGACTCGATCTCTCTGAATTCAGATACGAGTTTCTTTCCATCTTCTTGCACCCTGGGAAGATATCGCGGAACCGTGTCCAAGACATATGCACCTGCTGCAAGGGCCAGTGGATTTGCCCTGTATGTACCCATGTGAAATGGTTTTGGAAGCTTCCTGTCATAATCGTCTCTGTAGTATATGGCAGACATGGGAATGCCACCCGCAACAGATTTACTTGCACACACTATGTCGGGTATGATTCCTTCATGCTCAAATGCCCACATTTTACCAGTTCGTCCCATACCTGACTGAACTTCATCCACTATCATTGACAGATCATACTGATCACAGAATTCCCTTATGGCTTTCAGGAATCCATCTGGAGGCACAATGTACCCGCCCTCTCCCTGAATGGGTTCCACAAGAAGGGAATCCGGTACCTCGTACCCTGACTCATGATCAACCATTATCTTTCTCAGATCGGCTATTATATCAGAAACATCCTCACCATACCACAGTGGGTAGGGATATGGAACACGAACAACGCTCAACCCCTGACTGTAGGATGTACGTTTGTATTTTGTACCAGCAGTGGCAGATACTATTCCTCCTGATACGCCATGATAGGCGCCTTCAAAGGTTACTGTGGAACTTCTTGAACCTCCTACAGAATGGGCAATATTCACTGCAGTTTCCACAGCATCTGCACCACTGATACCGAACATTGTTCTGTAATTTTTCATTTCGGATGGAAATGAATGTGAAAATTTTTTCAGGAAGTCCACTCTAGCTTCAGTTGGAATTTCCAGAGCATGCCAACTTCGTTCCATCTGATCTCTAACTGCCTGAATTATGCCTTCGTCATAACCAAGATTCAGAACACTTATTCCTGTCATCCAGTCAATAAACGTATTTTCATCGGCATCTGTTATTACTGAACCTTTCGCAGATTTTACAGCGAAAGGAAAGGAATCGGTATATGAAATAGTTGACGTTTCATATTTCCTCTGTTCTTTAAGAATAGATAAACTCTTTGGCCCTGGCACTTCTGTAACCACCTTTGGCACATTTATCAATTTTTTGCTTTCCATATCTATCATAAAATAAATGCGATAAGCTGTAGATTAATGTTACGAAATTGGTATCAAATTCAAATTATGTGCAATGTATTTTCGACTTTACCAAATATTTGCTAAAGTTTTTCTTTAGATTTTCTTTTATACCTTACATATGCAAAAATATGACCTGGATCATGTGGACAAGAAAATTCTTAAAACATTATGCAACGATGCAAACATATCACTCTCGGAACTCAGAAAGAAAACAGGTATACTTTCAGAGTCCGCTCTGAGCAGAAGAATTAAGAAAATGAAAGATATTGGGATAATTCGGGGACAGCGCATAGTTCTTGATTATGAAAGGCTTGGATACGAATTTCAAATAGTTGCCTTTGTGAAGGCACAATATGGTCCAGGATACGTGGATATAGTAGCTGAGAAGATAAGAAAAATAAAAGGCGTTGTTTCACTCACGTTCCTTCTTGGAGATATAGATTTTGTAGTTTCTATCATATGCAAATCAAAGGATGAATATGCAAGCGTTCTGGATCAGCTAACAAATATAGAAGAAATAGAACGTACTGACTCCAGAACTGTGATAAAGAACTATGGTGACAACCTCGGAGGGTTTCTGGATGGATAGACAGGAGATAGGGTCTGACACCATGGGACTGCTTAAATCTCGCCCACAATCACATAACTGTAATGCCATTAGCCAAATCTAAAGACTACTAGATAGGACATAAAAAGCCCGGATATATCTACTGGGTATGCTGTATCCACCAATGCATACAACATTGAGGCGCAGTTACACTTATTAGATGGTTCTTTTTTTCTCGTACCAGCATATCAGCCCCGTAATGCCTGTTAAGGAATAGAATTCAAATATACTTGACGTAATGTCCAGACAAAAACTGAAATAACATTTATACCTTTGAATTGATCGCTCAAAGTGAGAATTGAAGATATCAGAGGTTCCAGATCATATTTTACCACAACCGTTGCTCTTGTTACGTCTAAAGAAGGAGATCAGATTAACGTTATGTCTGCAGAATGGTCATTGAGGGTATCCATAGATCCCTTTCTTGTAGCGGTCTTTGTGGGATACGAGAGAGGTACCTATGATATAATTAAGGATTCAGGAGAATATGGGCTCAGTTATTGCTCGGATAAGCAGGGAGAACTGGCCCATGTTGCAGGAAATTTTTCCATTCGAGATGGAAACAAATTTGATATGGCTGATTTTAAAACTTTCAAAGCAAAATACATAGGGGCGCC
>JAJZAR010000201.1 GCA_021799315.1 Thermoplasmata archaeon
AGGCCTGAAAATGACGGCGTGCAGATTTGATTCGGAAACCATATTGTTTGATAACAAGTCAGGGAAATGGTATCATCCGTCAGTTGTGCATTCCATATTGTGTGAGAATCCAGAACCAAAGGATGAGTCTGACAACAATGGAAAGAAAGGAGGAAGCAAGAAGGTGAAATAATGCATAAACATGAATGGAAACCTAAATATGAAAGCAGAATCCCGATTGTCAATGTTCCCTATACCTTGGTGACCTGTGAATGCGGTGCAGAATATCCTGTTCCAGCGAAGCCGAGGGGATTGTAATGACAACCATTCGCAGAAATTCAGGACATTCAATGGATCCATATCCTGGTCTGTGGGACAGGGCAAGGAAATTCATGGATAAAAAATATCCGGAGTTGCACGGAATCCCAAGCAAAGAAATGCTTATCGATTTGCTTTTAAAGGAGGCTGGGTTTTAATGACTGAAGTGTACCATTGTCTTGATTGTGGAAGCCTGATGAATGGAGAGGAATACATGCTCCATTCCTCAGATCACTGGGTTACGAAGGTTAGGGTGGAGAATGGCTCAACTCACAAAAAGGAGGTTAAATCATATGCAAAGGAAGGACTCTATTATTGATTTTATCCGTTGCTTCAAGGGGATTCTTAGATGAAATACTTTTCAGCATTCACAGGGGTTGGTGGCTTTGATTTAGGTGTGCCGTCAGACTGGGAATGTGTGGGAATGAGTGAAATTGATAAATATGCAAATATGGTTTTAAAATACAGATTCAAGGATGTGAAAAATTATGGAGACATTGAAAAAATCAGTTATGAAGAGTTGCCCGATTTTGATATTCTCATCGAAGGTTCGCCATGCCAGGATATTTCATTGGCTGGAAAAAGAGCAGGGCTCACTGGAGTACGGAGTAGATTATTCTTTTCCTACGTTGCCCTTCTCAAAGTCAAACAGCCTGATTATTTTATCTTCGAGAATGTTAAGGGTCTGCTCTCAAGCAATGAAGGAAGGGACTTTGCCGAAGTTATCAATCAGTTTTCCGAAGCAGGGTATGATAACGTCTGGTGGGAAGTTCTTGATGCAGCAGACTTTGGAATTCCACAGCATCGAGAGAGAATATTCATTTTTGGAACTCTTGGAGGATCAGATTTCAGAAAAGTATTTCTTAAGCGAAAAAACGAAAGAAAGAATATTAAATTACAAAGACAACAGGCAAATACCATTACAAGGAGATACCACGGATCTCAAGCGACAGGAACGTACATTGCTGAACGTAAATTCAATGCACAAATTGAAAACTTGCACTTCAGCAGAAGACAGCCAAACAGAATCTATGGAGTGAATGGGGTTGCTTCCACTCTCCATAGACATACTGGTGGTGGACAGAACATAAAAATCGTTGCGTCAAGAGGAAGAATGGAAAATGGGCAGTGGATTCAGAAAATAGAAGTCCGCAAAGATGATAAAGATAATGCTCTGACATCTGTGCAGAAAGGTAACATGGTAAGCATCGATTCAAAAATACGTTATCTCACTCCCTTGGAGTGCGAGAGACTCCAAGGATGGCCTGACTGTTGGACAAAATACGGTATTGACGAAAAAGGAAATACCATAGAATTATCTGATAATCAAAGATACAATCTGATAGGAAATGGAGTTGTGCCACAGGTGGTAAAGCAGATTATAAAGAGTCTCATGCCACAGCGAAATGATGAAGGTGGCATATTATACGGAAAGGTGAATGAGTGCTGAGGTTTTCTGATTTGAAGATCAAACATGATCTCCGTGTTGTGTATGAAAATATCAAAAAAGTGATACGAACAGAACGAAAATATTTTGAGATTGCACAACAGAGAATAGAGAACAAAATTGCAAAAGGGAATATAAGTGAGTCTAAAGAGGATGAGTAAATGTCAGATATAATACTGAAAAATGGTGATGCATTAACGTTTTTGAAAGAAATAGAGAATGAGAGTATCGATCTCGCTATTCTTGATCCGCCCTGGTCTTACAATTCTTATGGGCAATTTCCAAACAGAAATATAGCATACCAGGTGGTATCTGATTCCTATCTGGAAGAATCCTTAAGAGAAATAATGAGGATCCTGAAACCAAAGAGCCACTGCTATCTCTTTACCACAAATCTCAGGCTAGGAAAAGACATACCATTAATGGAGAAAATAGGTTTTACCTATCACCAGATTTTAATCATTCCCTATAAGGGTATAAAGTTGGGATATGGATATAGGCATGAATTTTTACCCATTCTTTTTTTGAGTAAGAATGGTTCATCGGTTACGAATTATCATAATATAAGTAATCTTTTCAGGCCTTATTCCTTTAACACACTTGGTAAACCACTTCCTGTTCTCGAAACTCTTGTTAAGCAGAGTTCCAAAGAAGGAGATACTGTTATTGATCCTTTTATAGGAACAGGTACCACAGCAGTTGCATGTAAAACTTTGAAAAGGAATTTTATTGGCTTTGAGATTGACGCAGAGAGATACAAAGAAGTTGAAATAAGAATAAGCTTACGTATTGGAAATTTTGAAGAAGAGGTATGAAAGAATGAAAGAGGAACTGCAATGAATATAAAAATCATGAATGGAAATGTATTGGATATGCTAAAAAACATTCCCGATGAAAGCATAGATTGTGTTGTTAGCTCTCCTCCTTATTATTCGCTTAGAGATTATTCTGGAGTGGCTACATATGCCAGTGAGGATTACCACGAGCTTCTAAGAACGGCTAATGCAGATATTCAGAAACATCGTGACCGTGTTCCAGACCCGCAAAAAGAAAAAT
>JAJZAR010000202.1 GCA_021799315.1 Thermoplasmata archaeon
GCCATTCATGGGCAAAAAGTTCTTCTCTGCCTTAATCATTATACCTTTGGGGATCTCCACAGTGGTAAGCGCCTTCGTATTTTCTGTGATTTTTCAAGCAGTGGGTGGCTATGCAAATTCTTTCCTTGTTTTTCTCGGTATTCACCCGGTCAACTGGTTCTCGAGTACATATTCATCCTTGGGCGTTGTAATGTTTTCTGATTTCTGGAAAAATACACCTCTCGTGGCTCTTATTCTCTATGGTGGACTATCTTCTATATCTCCATCTCTTTATGAAGCTGCAGCGACCGATGGAGCAGGGGCAGTTCAACGTTTCGTATATATAACATTGCCAAATCTAGCTCCCATACTATCCATTGCTCTACTTGTCAGGGGAGTCAGCGAATTTAATATATTCGCTCTGCCATTGGTTCTCGTAGGTTACCATCCTCTTATACTTAACACTCTGATATTTGAAAATTATCAGTCTTTAGCCACTAGAAACATTTCATATGCAGCAGCTACTGTGCTTCTTGCAATTATAATGATATATTCTATGTTTGTTGTAAAATTAGGAGGTGCAAACGAACATGTCCAGTAAGACGCAATGGCCAATATATGTAGTGGCAGTCTTACTTGTTATACTATTCATGTATCCTCTATGGATTCTTATTGTATATGTTATACAACCCGCTGCGCTAACATTTTCCAAAATATATCCCTCACCTATTCCTCTGAGTTTCACACTTTACAATATAACTAATTCTCTGAAGGAGGTGGATTTGTCCGGGCCATTGCTGAGAAGTCTTGAGGTTGCATTCATGGTTGGTGCTATTGCCGTGGGCCTTGGAATACCTGCGGGCTATGGGCTGTCAAAGTTAACTTCACGTATTTCCAATAAGTTGATTCTTTTCCTTTTTATCATAAACATGATGCCTGGTCTCGTAATTGCCATTCCCATCTCAGAGTATTTCCTTCATGCAAATCTAGACAACACTGTGTTTGGTGTAGCTTTTGCCCAGGAGTTGGTTGTTCTTCCACTGTCAGTATTTATTTTACTGAGTGGTTTTAGAAGTTTACCTGCTGATCTGGAACATCAGGCGAGAGTAGACGGAGCATCTTTGAGGTCCACATTTGGGAGAGTTCTTATTCCATTGGTCAGGGTGCCCATACTGGTCGCATTTCTACTTGCATGGATGACCTCATGGGATGAATTCACATATGCAGTTATTATCGCACCGATTGTGCCAACAAAAAGCACATTTCCAGTAACACTTTATAACTACGTGTCTAGAAATCTGCCTATAGAATCGGCAACGTTTGCCATCATAGCAACCCTTCCAGTGATAGTTCTTGCCATATTCTTGCAGAAGTATTTGAAGGGTCAGTATTTATCCGGAGGTCTTGTGGGATGACAGAAATTAAATTAAAATATGAGAATGTATACAAATTGTATGGAAGCAAAAGAGTTCTAAACAACCTCAATCTTGAGGTTAATGAGGGAGAGTTCATTGTTATATTGGGACCGTCAGGTATGGGCAAAAGTACCCTTCTTAGAACAACAGTCGGCATTGAGGATTTGACAGCTGGCAAGATAATTCTTGATGGTAAGGATATATCAAAATTGCCAACAAACAGGAGAAATATCGCTATGGTGTTCCAGAATTATGCCCTATACCCAAACATGAACGTTAGAGGAAACATAGAATTTCCACTCAAAATGTCCGCAACTCCAAAGTTACAAATGAAGAGAAAGGTTGAGGAAATCTCAGAGACCTTAAAAATAGGAGACATACTCGATCGACCAATTTCCCAGATCAGTGGTGGACAGAAGCAGAGGGTGGCCCTTGCAAGATGTCTGGTTAGGGATCCTAAGGTCTTTCTTCTTGACGAACCACTTTCAAATCTTGACGCAAGAGTAAGATATGTTGCGAGGGCAGAATTAAAAAAGATTCAGAAGGAGCTCGGACAAACCTTTGTTTATGTGACACATGATCAATTAGAAGCATCAACCCTATCCGATCGCGTCGGGGTACTAAGAGACGGTAAGCTGGAACAGGTTGGGTCATTCGAGGAGATACTGGACAAACCTGTTAGCACTTGGCTTGGCGATTTCGTAGGTGAATATCCCATGAATTTCGTTTCAGGTTCAATATTTGGAGAACCAGAAAAAATAATTGGATTTAGGGACTATTGGGTCAAGGATGGCAGCAAGATCACCGTAAAAGTTGATGCATCCTTAATTTCAGAGCAAGTATATCATCTTCAGTGCACTCCTCAACCATACGATGAGTCGAAAAATCCCCGAATCAGTAGCATGATTATGGTGAAGTCAAAAAATAAGGTGGAACCGGGGCAGGAGTTTAGTTTTGATCTTCAAAGATACAATGTTTACGGTGAAGATGGAAATCTTGAAAAGGTCGTTAATTGAATCAGATCATCATCGAACGACTAAAAAATGAGCTTGATGCTTTGCGATCGGAGAATGGAATGTTGTACGCAGGACTTCCTATATTTAAAGCATTCTTTGGTCGTGACTCTCTGATAACGGCAATGGAGCTTCTGGATTATGACAGAAACAGCGCATTTGTCACTATCAATTTTCTTAAAAAACTTCAGGGCCAGAAAAATAATCCGGAAACAATGGAAGAATCAGGGAAAATAATCCACGAAATGCAGATCGATAAGGATCTTGTATCAAGCAGATCTGGAAGTGTTCCATGGCTTAAATCCGGTGTTAACTATTTTTCTATTGACAGCACACCTCTTTTTCTAATTCTTGGAACTCGATTAAACCAAAGGGAAACGCAGTTTCTGG
>JAJZAR010000203.1 GCA_021799315.1 Thermoplasmata archaeon
TGGATGCTACTCAGGAGTAAGGTATTCTGTCATTCCCAGACTCTGGAATACCTTTTTTCTGTCCTTGTAAAATTGATTGACAAGGTAGTAAAAGTCCTTGAAGTTTGTTATGCCTCTTTCAATCATCTTGTCCAGCACCTCACTTCTCAGTTCTATCTCCTTCTCAATTTCAGATTCATATGTTCCTTCCTTTTCAGCAATCTTTCTCATTGCGTAACTGAACCCTGAATATACCTGTGTGTCCGAAACCTCATTGAGCAGAAATGCATTGTTGATAACGATGTCCCGATTTATTTCGTCCTGGCCTGCGATCTCAGATACAGACTTCACTCTCCTCTTCGAACCCCTTTCATCCACATCATTCTGAAGAATTATGACCACATCCAGTGAAAGAAGGAGATTTCTTGGTATGTTGATGGGCTTTGACTCCATTCTGTGTATGAATGTGCTTATATCATCTGCGTGAAATGTTCCGTAGACGTATCTGCCGATGGACATGGCCTGAAATAGAGTGAATGCCTCAGCCCCTCTTACTTCGCCTACGATCACATAATTAGGCCTCTGCCTCATTGTGACTGTGAGGAGATCAAACATATCTATTTCTCCGGACCTCTTCCCTGTTTCAGGATCCATCTTCCCGTATCCTGTTCTCGTAACCATGGGCACCCAGTTTTCGTGGATAAGATTGATTTCTCTTGTATCTTCTATTGAAACAAGTTTCTTCTGACTTGGTACAAACAATAGAATGGCATTGAGCATGGTTGTCTTCCCTGTTGCTGTTCCTCCAACAACCATGATGTTCCCACCATACTCAGTCATAACCCAAAGATAGGCAAAAAGTTTGGTGTTGCACAGAGACTTCTTTATGAGATCCAGTGGAGTGAGAGGCTCTTCCTTGAATTTTCTTATGGTGAATGACGATCCCTTATTTGTTATATATTTCCCCAGTGAAGCTGAAATTCTTGAGCCGTCTTCAAGTGTTGCATCCACAATGGGGTTTGCAATGGAGATATGCCTGCCCACATCCTGAAGAATCTTTTTAATAAACGTTTCAAGCTCCTTTGGTTCATTGAATATTATATTTGTGGGAATAAAACCGAATGAACGGTGAAAAACGTATACGGGAATACCTGGTGCATCACAGGATATATCCTCAACATTAGGGTCCTTCATTAGAGGATCAATCTTGCTAAACCCTTTTATATCTCTTTCCACATAATAAGATAGGCTGTCAAGTTCATCATTTGTGAATGAATTTGTCATACGAAGGGCTCGTATGAACTGAGGAACCGCGTCCTTTTTGGTAACATCGTCCGCCTTATAGTCATCCGGATTGGTCACGGCCATGAAAAATTCATCCTTGTATTTGGCATACATGCGTTCGACCCTTTCCCTCATCTCAGGTTCGATGACCTCGTATCTGAATATTGTAGCGCCTCTGTCAAAATAAACTCGGGAAAAAACTGTTCCCGGAACAAGTTCCTGAAAGAATCTATCTTCACTTGACCTTTTCTGATATTTGGCAACAGTTGATGATTGCCTTACCAGGAATTTTCTCTTCCCTCCTTTTTTCTTCGTTTTTGAAAATAAGGCCAACTCACAGCACCCCTATGACTCCCATTACCACAATACTGATCATTACCAGAATACCGGATATCATTGCTCCTGATGTTAATCGACCGTCCCTGAATACTCCGGAAATCAATCCTGAGGCAGCTCCTTCAACGATCACACCTGCAGTGAATAACCTTTCTATACCCGCATAAGAATTGGAAACTGATAGAACTCCTCCCCCGCCGCTGAGGCTTCCTCCAGACAACTGAGGGAAAAAGTACACATCCAGCATAACAATTACGAAAAGAAAGACGCCAAATGAAGTTGCAAGTGTTGTTGAATAATTTCTCATATCCGCAAATCTACTCTCCCTGAGGAGATAGGTCTGGGTTGTAAAGCTAGACACAAGCGATATTACATCTGAAGTATTGCTTCCGGATTCACTGGCTTTTTGTATGATCTTTCCAGCCCTGACTATGGCCTTTGATTTTAATCTCTTTCCAAAATCATTGAGTGCGATTTCCACAGGGATGCCCAGCTTTATCATTCCAGCAAGATGCTGAACCTCCTTTGTCAATGGTCCGTAATTGTTTTCAGCGCTCCTCAATATGGCCTCTGACATGGGTGTGCCGAAATTTGTATGACCTGCAAGATCTCTCAGAAAATCCGGCAGCCTCCTCTCGGCCTCTTCAATACGCTTCACTCTTGCGAAGTCTGCCAGACCAAATGGGAAAAATAAGATTATCATGGATATGGCTCCAAGAGTTAGCGGGTGCACCAGAGGATCCAGAGTGGAGTATTTAGTAAAGTATCCAAAGAAAAGCATTAAGGATATAAGCGAGACAGAACCTGCCAAGGCAATATATCGCAATTCTATGCCGCCAATTTCGTATTTCATACGTCCACCTCCCCTATGGTGCTGCTTAGTATCATCGCAAACATGAACGCTATTATGGGTATTATAAGGAATACGATAAGGTAGAGGATAATCAGAGTCTCGGAACCTTCCCCGGGTATAACAGATGTTACAGTGCCTATGATAACCATGAGAATCAATGGGAACATTATTCCCACTATGATGTAACTCTCTGCCAGTACAGATAGAGATTCAGTGTTTCTCTTAAGAAGAGTGCTTAATTCTACCTGATACTGGATGGCTTTCTGCTTAAAATATTCCTTGAGATCCCCGCCTGATGTTTGAGTTGTTATGATCCCCTGGAAAAATTCG
>JAJZAR010000204.1 GCA_021799315.1 Thermoplasmata archaeon
GTACGCGTATGGATTATTCTGGACAGAAGCGGGTTACTGATACCGGTATAGGAATTAATAAGAAAAACTTCATTCCCAAGGTCAGAAAACGCTTTTTTGTAAAAAAATTCTGCGTTGTAAGGGGCTTCCCTTCCCACTATCAAAATTCTCACCTCAGTTCTCACCTCGTGAAACGATCATAATGCGGTATTTTCTCAGGACTTCATGGCACTGCATATTTACTCAATCACGCTGTCATGACATCCTTTGAAAACTCAATGAAAGTTCTGTACCACATCTCTTTTGTTCCTATATCGTAACGTCTCCCGTTTATTATGTAACCAAATACATCACGCTCGTTGGCCATTAAATTGACCGCGTCGCTGAGTTGCAATTCGCTGTTTCTTCCAGGAGATAACCTAGAAATGTAATCGTAGATTTCAGGGTGAAAAGCATAGATCCCAGTGATTCCAAGGTCACTTGGCGCTTGATTGATCTCAGGCTTTTCCACAACTCCCATGATTTTAAACATATTATTGTGTCGTGCTGCTGCATCTACGATTCCATAGTCGACAACCTTCTCTCTAGGTACCTTTTCCACAGCTATGATCGGACTTCCAGTTCTGGAAAATTCTTCAACTACATGAGATGTAACTGTTTTCTCATCATTTGACCTGTATATTGTGTCTCCAAGCAGTACAACAAAATCCTCGCTTCCTGTGAATTTCTGTGCATATTTAATAGCATCTGCAAGGCCTCTCTGCTCTTTCTGCCGAACAAAATATATGTCCGGAAGATCTCTGAAGCCGTAATCATCCATGGTTTCATCCAGTGTGTGCCTGTCAAAATAGTTTATTATGGAATCCTTTCCTGCCCCAACTATGATCAAAATTTCATCTAGGCCAGAGTTTACAGCTTCTTCAACCACATAATGGATTACTGGCTTGTCCAGTATTGGCAGCATCTCCTTGGGTTGTGCCCTGGTAAGGGGATAAAACCTTTTACCCATTCCTGCAGCAGGTATGACACACTTTCTAATTCTTTCCAATTCCAACACCCATGGTAAGCTTTACTTCTTTAGGATCAAGGATTCTTCTTAGATCAAACACCTCCTTACCTCTGAAAAGTGAAGGGTTGATTTTAGAAAATTCCGTCCATTCCGTTGCCGTGATAACAATTTCGGAGTCTGAAATGCACTTACTCAAGTCATCATAAAGATCAATGTCGCCGATGTAATGCACCACTGGATCATAAGCTCTCACAACAGCTCCACGTCTTTTAAGATTTTCAATAATCATAAGTGACCTGCTTTCACGCAAATCGCCAGTATTATCCTTGAAACTAAGGCCGAGAACGCAGACCCTTTTGCCGTTAAGTGTATCTAAATTCTCTTCGATTCTCTTAACAAGGAAAGGCACCCTATTGTCATTATATTGGATGGCAGAATTGACTATGCTTAAGTCAAGACCTTTTTCTTTGGCGAAAGATGACATTGCGACCGTATCCTTGGGAAAGCACGATCCTCCATACCCTAGCCCGGCCCTTAAAAATTCTCTGCCTATCCTCCTGTCTAGGCCCATGCCTTCGGCAACAACGTTAACATCCGTTCCTGGAATTTTTTCGCAGAGGTCTGCAATCTGATTTATGAAAGATATCTTAACTGCGAGAAAAGCGTTGCTTGCATACTTGATAAGTTCAGCATTCTCATTTGTGGTAACTATGATGGGTGAACCTGTAAATTCCCATATTTCTCGCACCCTTTCAACAGATTTTCCACCAATAACTATCCTGTCAGGTTTCTCCGTGTCATGAACAGCTGAACCCTCTCTGGTAAATTCTGGATTGGAAACAACATTCATTCCTGTCAGTTCTGACACTTTTCTTGCAGTTCCGGGTAATACAGTGCTTTTTATGACAAGGTCGGATGAAGCATTGTATTCTTTAATTTCTGCCGCAGCGGCCATAACATATCTTAGGTCTATCCTGTTATCTGTATTCGGAGTCGGGACGCAGAGAAATATTACCTCGCAGTCTGATAGTTTCGAATAATCCTCTGAAAATTCTATGTTACTTCTTGCATTCCCGATTCTCTCATCAAGTTGAGGTTCGAAGATTGGGGATTTGCCCCTTTTTAGCATCTGAATCCTTGAAACATCCACGTCAACTCCAGTCACTGAGTTACCTCTGCTGGCTAGCACTGCAGCAGTTACAAGCCCAACATATCCTAGCCCCACAACTCCTATCCTCACATGGCATCTCTCCTTATCCATTCTATAGTTCCATTCAATCCTTTATCCAGATTAGTTTCGGGTTTCCACCCCAATAGATTCTTTGCTTTAGTTATATCAGCTGACCTTCTTACTGGGTCATCTTCTCTCTTTCCCACATGGACGATTTTAGAAGGAGATTTGGTCTTTTTTACAATTAAATTAGCAAGATCAAGAATTGTGATTTCATCTGGCGATCCAATATTGAAGATATTGCCATCTAGGTCATCCATTGTTATCATTCGCCATGTTGCATCAACCCAGTCATCCACATACAAAAATGATCTTGTTTGTTTCCCGTCACCGTGTATCGTTATATTCTCACCATTTAGAGCTTGCTGAATGAATCTTGGTACAACTCTTCCATAGAGGCCGTCTGGCCTGATTCTGGGGCCATATACATTGAAAGGCCTCTGTATTCTTGTGTCAAGTTCAAATTTTCTGTGATATGCCATTGTAAGTGCTTCTGAATATCTCTTCCCAGA
>JAJZAR010000024.1 GCA_021799315.1 Thermoplasmata archaeon
ACAACAAAACGTTCAGGAAGACGTGGGAGTCATGGTTAGTTTTCTATTATCCGGACAAGGCACTGCAGATAGCACTGAGCCAGGGCCATACCACTACAACACAGTATGAGCATTACCTGAATATTCCGTTTGAAGGGGATGACAGAAAAGAAATGAGGAAATGGGTGGAGGGTTGGATGTGAAAATAGCGGATATGCAAATCATATCTGAGGACTCGATTTTAACAGATAATTAGTAAAACTCTGGCTTTGCGTGATTTAAGATATGGAATTGTTCAACGATTTACTCAAAATTCTATGAAAAGTCGACAAACGCATTTTGGTTTTCCATATTCTTTGGTCAATATTCGAAAGGTGAAAAGATTTTTAACTGTCTTTATGGTATATTTTTATGGACGGGGACATTTTCACTTTATTATCATTCACAGCTGAACATAATTGTTGGAGCCGTCTAACTAGAGATTCCAATAGGGAACAGCTTTATGTACGCATTTTGACGTCATATCCAATAATTGGGAAAGAGGAACTGTTTACTGCGATTTCAGTTTATGGGATAAAAGAAAGTGTGGAAGAGTTCCTTGGCAGGCTTAAGAATGCAAGTAATGTAAGCAAAATTATCTCGACATCTCCATTCTATGATATCCGCAGCCAAAAGACTGATAACCTACTAGTTCAGTTTATAGTTAATTCCGAAAATACTATCACAAGCGTAGTTTCATTATCGAAACCTATTTCATTTACCGTCAAAATTTTTGAGGGAATTGAGCAATGGAACGTTTATTTCAGCAAACCCTTGAAATATCAAGTTAGTCGACTCGTCAGAACACTGAAGTCTAGCTTTATAATTAGGCAGTATTTAACAAGTAGCGTATCCATTGGGAGCCTATATGAAGCTCCAAATAAGTTCTATCTAAGTTCCGAAGAGGCGAAGTTTATAGGCTTTCTGCTGAAAAACGGATTCTTCGAATCACCAAGAACTTTGAAACTCAAAGATTTAAGCAGAGAATTAAACCTGTCTGCTTCAAGCCTTAGTAGAAAAGTCAGAGAGATCGAACAAAAAATATTCGAGAGGATACTGGAAAGTGAAAATATTTAAAGTTTGCAACATATTGCAACAACATTTATGCTAGATTTATAGTATATTTTCTTATGACATTAGAAGGTATAGAATCAGTAGGATTAAAGAGGAACGCGATTTCGCTAAGGCAACTATCGGTCCAAGGATTGGCTGTCATTGGGCCATCTATTACGGCAGCGATTCTGATCACCGGAATTGCCGGTGTTGCACTTTCTGCCACTCCACTGGTTTTTCTGGTTGCGACTTTCGCCATACTGATAAATGCAAACACAGCAATCCAATATTCTAAAAAAGTAGCAAGTTCTGGAGGATTTTTCACCTATGTATCGCACGGAATAGGACCAAGGACAGGTGTAATGACCGGGCTGTATCAGCTATTTTACCAGATAAACAATGTTGCCTTTCTTGCCCTTTGGAATGGTTATTTCATAGGGGCCGTATATTCATTTTTTACGGGAAAGCCAGTTTCAGTATATGTTATGTTACTGATCGGCATAATTACACTGCTTTTTGCGCTTTCCATCCAGTACTTCGGAATTAGAAAAGCCGTTGGGTTTAATTATATTACAGGTTTAATCGAAAGTGCCTTTTTAGTAATTATTTCGCTAATCATTATTGCTGTAAGTCCATCTTCAAATACGGCTTATGTTTTTACCCCCGGTTCAGCTGGAATAAGCGGAGTGGGCCTCGGAATGATACTAGCTCTCTTATCTTTTGGAGGATATACCACAGTTGTATCGTTGGGAGAAGAGGCAGAGACACCAAAGAAAAACGTCGGGAAAGCAATAATATTCACCGTACTTATGGCTGGCTTTGTATTTGTTATTACATCTTACGCACTTACCATTGGGTGGGGATATAAAAATATGGCCGCCTTTGCTGCATTACCACTTCCTGGATTTACAGTGGTGAATGCAAAAATAGGTCTTGTAGCCACTGTCATACTTTCCGTGATTGTTCTAAGCGCAAACTTAAATGCAATCAATGGCCAAACAGTTAATGTGTCCCGCCTTGTATACCGGATGGCACGTGATAAAATCTTCCCAAAGTTCCTTGGCGAAGCCCATAAAAGGTATCAGACGCCTTACACTTCGCTATTTGCAATTACAGGGATCAGTGCAATAGTCATGCTAATAACTTTTTTCACCATCACCCCATTGATTGACGCAGTTTTTCTGCTTGCCACAATGGCTACGGTTGGAACAATAATGGTTCACAGTATCACAAACATTTCACTTATCCCTTACTATGCAAGAATAAAAGAGTTCAAACCAATATTTTCTGCATTACTCCCTATTGTTGGTACGGTTTTAGTATTGTACGCACTATACGCGTCAATTTGGCCCCCTGTATATCCATATTATTTGGCACCAATTGCATTAGCAGTCTGGACTCCTTTAAGTGTGCTTTTCATCATGCTCAGGATTAATAAGAGAATGGATATTGATTCTATAGGAAAATTTACAGTGTGACTGGTGATGTATATGGAACATATGAAAGATATAGAAATGATATCGGCAAAATTGGATAGGGCTCTAGAGAACCACAATAAATGGAGAAGCAACTCTTTAAATTTGGTGGCATCCGAATCCATCCTTTGGGACACAACGGATCCACTGAATTATAAAGACCTCACCAGGAGAGCAATTCTTGGAATTCCTGGCCAAAGATACAGTGAAGGCGGGCAATACATAGACGACATAGAGAAAATAACCGAAGAGCTTTTGAAGGATGCGTTTACAGCGATTCATGCAGAATGGCGTCCTATATCTGGATCTATGGCTGATGGCATACTAATACATGCACTTACATCAGTAGGCGACAAAATTATTGCCACTCCCACTCCGCTGGGACATCCCACATGGCATGAGAAGGGGTACTCTGGATTTAGAGGTCTGAGTATCACCGACATCCCCTATGACTGGGAGAGTCTGGAACCTGATTATGCAAAGTTAAGCGAGTTAACATCAGAACAGACATTCAGGCTTCTCATAGATGGGTCATCATTAATTCTCTTTCCGCCAGATTTCACCAAATTAATGAGGTCTGCTAACGGATCACCTATATGGTATGACGGCGCACACGTCCTCGGACTGATAATGGGAGGTAAGTTTCCCAATCCGCTAGACTTTGGAATTTTGGCATTGAGTGGATCAGCTCAAAAGACTATGGCGGGCCCTCTTGGGGGGGTAATTCTTACCAATGATGATGATATATACAGCAGAATTGTTGATGTCACCTCTAATGATATGGCAACACCGGACTACAGCAGATATGTTATGTTGTCAAAAACTCTTCTTAACTGGAAAAAAGCCGGAAGGGAATTTGCCCAGAGAATAACAGGTAACGCCAAATCGCTCTCCGAGGAGTTGGTTAATGCTGGCCTTAGAGTCATTCTTGAGGAGAGGGGGTATACGGCCACACACCAAATAGGCCTTGTGGCTCCTAACAGTATGAATGCGGAAACTGCTGCTCAGAAGCTGGCAAAATCCAGCATTATCACAACCCCGTTCCCACTTCCGAAAAGAATGAAAGACAGGGAAATCCTAAGGCTTGGAGTAACGGAGATAACTCAGTTGGGATTCGACAAAGATGACATGGGGACCGTTGCAATGGCAATTAAACAGGCTTTTACAGATGCTCATGGGACTTCAAATAAAATCAGAGAGATTATGGAGGAGAAAGCAAAGGTTCAGGCCTGAATGAGCAAGTCACATTAATTCTTAAGACAACAGAAGCTTTCATTAATCATTTTTTTCCAAGCTTGTGGCGTGAACTAAAGTCCAGAAATGACGTCATTCTTTTCTTTGGCAAATTCCCCATGTCCTGTCCGAAAAACCTACCCCTGAAAACTGACCCATTTACTTATATACCTCCTACCCATGATTTTGGTGTCCAGAAAAGAACTCTATTCTGGACAAAAATATTTAAACTCGCCAGCCTCATAGGACTTCAATGAGAGATATGGAGGATCTTGTCAGCCTCCTCAGGGAGAGGAACACAATAGACCAGAGGATTACCGGTATTATCCATAGGCCCGCAGAGAAGGGCCACATAGCGGAATGGATCGCCTCCAAGGCATTTCCGATAGAGCTCAACGATGACGGGAACAGAAAGGGTTACGATGGGATCTTCACCGATGGAGACCTGAAGGGCAAGAAGGTAGATGTGAAATTCTACCCGGTGAATGAGCACAGTATTGACCTGGATCCGGATGTAGGCGATGACGTCTACCTGCTCATTTTCACCGGCTCGCACAGGTCATCGGGCTCGTCGAAACACCAGGAAAGGCAGTTCCGCATAACGAACGTCTATCTGTTCAATGAGCGGGAGCTCTGCGATTCGCTGAGAAAAGATAATGTCAAGGTGGGCGTTGCCTCGAGTGTCAAGACGGAATACTGGGAGAGGGGCGAGATATACCCTGAGGATAAACTGGACCTCGGTTTGTGCATGAAAAGTGAAGTGTTAAGTTTTTTCTGTTGCATGCAGGAATAGCAGAGAACAGACCATCCATCATGGGATAACTGCCATTTCATCAGAAACAGGACGGATAAGGAACATTTTAGGAAGTCACATATTTATACCGCAAAGATAAAAGGCAATAGTCTGGTCTTTCTCATTTCCCATCGCCATACACAAAGGTATCTGGAAAGGATGAGCCTTTTCATACAGAAACAGTGCGATCCAATGTGCCGCCGAAAGACTCACCCGGTGCCCTTATTTCTCTATGCCGTATGGCTATCTGAAGCGGCACAGGTTCATGGTTATAATTCTCATGAAGGAATGAAAATGTGTTTCGACGGGGACGGTTTTTGGAAAGCTCCGGATTTCATCAAAGAGGTCCAAAAATATTTGTTAATGACTCCGCCATTTTCTTTGAGCAATATGCTTCAAATTCTTCCGGCCTGAATACCGCAATATTGCTTACGCCACCTATTTTATGGCCCCCATTGGAACTCAAGAACCGGTTCTGTGCTGTTAAATTCGTGCCATCAATATAACGGCTTGTAATGCCCATAGAGGATGTCTTATCTATGCACTTGATTACGTCTTCAAGTGGAATGCCAAGGATGTCGCAATGTTGACCTATGTCCTCATCCCTCTTACCTCCCCTGTAGAGGGTCCACCATGCAAGATATTCTCCAATCTCCTCCTCTTTTTCACCGGAGCTGCCAGAGAATCCGAATATTTTAGCGATTGGCTTATACGGTGCCAGTATCAGGTCATCGCTGACCTTCACCCCAAGGCCGGTTGCAGACAGTTTTTTTCCGAATTCCCATAACTTTTTGCTCAAAAACGGGCTCGCTACCAGTGCTGTAAGCCTGGCAACTTCCACTGGCGGTCTCCAATTGGGAAGCGCATATACGCTGAAAGAATCGTTCCTGTATGGTCTGAACTGTCCTGAAGTTCCTGTTAACGCTGCTTCTGAGAATATTCCTGAGTAACCGGCAATCTTTCCACCGATATTGATTTTGATGTTCTCAATGTACCTGGCCACTACTGCCCTAATGATCTCCTTATTCTCGGCATAAGCCAGCGGATCGCCCTTCATCTTTCCGGTTCCAGTTATCATTGGCACTTCTGCCGTTTCATAGGAATATTTTACCATATCTCCCCATTCCATGTCAAACAGGTATACCTTCAGCCCCTGCGCGATGCCCAAACTGCTGAGGAGTTTATACTCATTCGTATCCTTATAGCGCTCTGAATCTTTAAAAGAGCCTTGTCCGGCTGTGGCAAAACGATAAATTATCTCTTCTGCCAGACCAACATCAACGTTTGGATCATATCTCCTCAGGGATTCCTCAAATTCTGCTGCCTTTCCGTTTGCCTCCAATATTCTTACCATCCGCTTCGCCTGATGCCAGTACATGCTCCTAGTGGCTGCACCGGGCAGATTCCGGACATAGTCCTCGAAACTGTGGTCATCTTCCCCTGGCGGAGGGCACCAGAAAATATCTGGCATGCTTTTTGACATTCTATCTATAAGTGGCCTGTCGGGCGTTATGATGATCCTGTTGGAAAGGAACGGTGAATTGAGGAGCTTTTTCAGGTCGGTGTCGAGATCACCCTGCACATGCACCTCTATGCCCAAAAATGGTTTACTGGATCCGCTCCTGAATCCAATACAGTCAATGCGCCCATCTGCAACAGTATATTCATCATCGCATTGGAAGCCGTAACTCTCGAGAATCCTGCACACATCATTTTTAATACTTTCATGGTTGCTGGACATGACTCCATAATGTTTTCCGGCTGAAAATAGTTTTTCTGATAAGTCATTCCCATAAGAATCGGCCAGTTTAAAGACTTTCAAGTGCCGCCATGTTGAGGATCTTAAATCTTGACTACGGAACTCTGCCTTCAGTTATGACCCTTTAGGGGATTCTATCCTGAACTCTTCATGTTTTTAGGCACATAATCTCCTATAATAATGGATTTGTTGGGTTATTCTAAGGTTTTGTAAGAGAATACTTTATATTCAATATGTGCCTACGGTATCTACATGAAGAGTTTCCAGAGGATCAAGAATGTCCATGGAAAACAGTACCTGTACGAGATCACACCTTACTATGACAGGGAAAAGAAGAAGATTAGGCAGAGGTCAAGGTACATTGCTCCCATCATGGACGGGAAGCCTGTTGAGAGATATGCTGTCACATACACGTACGGTGATCTTCTTCCAGTGATCAGGGCAGCCAGGGATCTGAAACTCCATGATATTCTCAGGAAGATAGCAGGGGAATATGCAGACATCCTGATGATAATGGCCATTAACCGTGTAATAAGACCGGAGGCAATGGATCTTATCCAGGAATGGTATGATGATTCATACATAAGCACAATCTACGTTGCCGATATGTCATCGGCAGCACTGTCCAGGGCAATGACTGCACTTGGAAAGATGAACCTGAACCACGCATTCCTGAATGAGATCATAAAGGTCATGGGGATATCAGGCGCACTGTACTATGATCTGACATCATACTCATCCCAGTCCAGGAATATTGATTTCCTTGAATACGGATATTCCCGATCCGATCCTGATTATCCACAGGTGAATGTGTCACTTGTGGAATCATCGGAATCAGGCATCCCAATATTCTATGACATCTATCCCGGATCTGTTAATGACATAACCACAGTTAAGAACACAATTGATGTTCTCAGATCTGCAGGCCTCGCAGATGTCACATTCATCATGGACAGGGGAATGTTCTCATCATCCAGCATTGTATACCTGATTGAATCGGGAATGGATTTCATCATGCCGGCATCCTATACCCTGAAGGAAATCAGGAGACTTGCCCTGTCGTCCAGGAAGACAATGGAGAAGGCTGGTAACATGATCTCCATGTCCGGGGAGATCATGTTTGCAGTGAAGAGGACTGCCAGAATAGGCAATACTGATGTCAGTGCATGGGTCTATTACGATCCTGAAAGGGACAGCAGGGAAAGGACTGTGTTCTATTCATCCCTGAAGGAAAGGATGGACAGGCTTTCCTCACGTACAGTAAGGAAATGGGAGAAGCCCGGGGATGTCTGTGATGACATCATGGGTCCATACAGGAATTTCATATCCTTCCGGTATGACGGTTCATACCATATCAGGATAAGGGACAATGCCGTATCGCAGAGGGTGAACAGATGCGGCATCACAGTAATTGCATTCACCGGCGATCATGATGCCGAATATGTGCTTTCGGAATACAGGAAAAGGGATGCTGTCGAAAAGCTGTTCATGCCATCCAGGACATTCACTGGAGGGGAACCGTTGAGGGTTCACGGCATGGATGCATTGAGAGGGGAGATGTTCGTGAATCTCATTGCAATTGCCATCAGGTCCAGGATTCTGGAATACATGAGATCATCAGGCCTGCTGAAGAAATACTCTGTTGAGAAGATGCTGCTGGAACTGCACAAGCTCAGGAAGGTAATATTGAATGGCGGAAAGGAGATCACAACAGAGATAACCAGGAAGCAGAAAGAAATTCTGGGATCACTTGGCATCAAGCCGGAACATGTGCCTACATTTCTGAAGAGTTGAGGTTCTATAAATGCAGGGACGAAATCAGGGAAATGTTTCAGAAGAAGTATCCTTAAGATTACATATAATTCTGGACATTATATCACATTTTAAAGAAAATGACTAAACAAAAATGATTTTTTATCTAATATTTTCCCTACTTTCTGGCCTTTTTCGAATTCTTTCTGCTAAATGATCTACCATCTTTGAGAAATCTTCACTTAAATAGGCCGGTCCTTCGCGATCTGGATCAGGAATTTGTTCAAAAATACTCTTTGACTGAAAGTCAATTCCAATAATCTGAGAAAAGACCTTTGTTTGGCTCTTATACGTGAGACCGTTCATTGCCCTTGATATTTCATCAGACGTGATGTGATGACCGCCACTATCCGCATTCATGGCTCTTATAATTGCACCAGCAAGTAATCTTATTGGGAAGAACCCCTTTCTTGGAAACGATTTTTCAATCCCATTGATCCATAATACAATGTCATCTTTTACCATCGCTAGCATAGTATAAATTAATAAAGAATTAAAATAATCTGAGAACTCAGCCCCATCCAAACCAAAATTTGTTAATACATATTGAGAGATTAAAATCTTTTCTTTAGGCACTATTTTGTAGTCTTTATGTGAATTATCAAATTCTAGACTAAGCAAGCCACTTGCCGATAAAAAATTACCAATTTTTTCAAGTTTAAGTGGCTCAGAATTCTCAATATCTTGTGAATAAATATTTTCATCTGATCCATTTAAAAGGAATAGCATAGCAATCTCTTGCACTAAGTTTTTAACACTAACATATCTATTATAAATGGATAAGATAGAGACAAAGTAAGTTAGATTCTTAGAATAATAATCTGGTAATCTCGTGGAATCAGCAGAAGCAAGATAGTTTTCTAGATCCTTTAGAAATGTATCAAGAGCATTAATTGCAATCGAACACTGTTTACATACACTTCCAACTTCATCTAGTTCGACTGAATTACAAATTTTGCATCTCATGGCAATATTACCTTCGGTTGATTAACCCCTTCCTTTACTACAGTTATTACGATCGCACGATTATGATTTTTTCCGAATTCGTCAACAAATGTAAGTATTTTTTTACGTCTTTCATCATCGAAATATTCATAAATCCCATCACAAAGTATCAGGGGGATATCTGGTGTGTAACTGTTTGCAAGTGCTAACTGAAGAGTAAGCGCAATAGTGGCCTGTTCCGATCTACTAAGATTCTGAGTCTCCAATATGCGATAGCCGTCATTGGTTTTCTTTCTGGCGAGAATGTTAAAGTTATTGTCTACATAGATATCCAAATCAAAGGACATTTCTTTAAGAATGCCTTTGATGCTTCTGTTAAACTCGTCCCTAAGTTTTGTCTTTTCCTTTTCTCTGAGTTCTTCAAAGTGCGCTTTAATATCTGAGAGAGAAAGCATTACTCCTTTGTCGAACAAGTCAAGTGTTTTTGTATCTATTGGGTAATTTGTCCCAAATATGTTGATTTGTGAGTATTTCTGACCAAGTTCAAGGTCTTTTATTTCAGATTCAAGGGTCTTTATTTGTGATTGCATAGTTTTTAGTTTTTCTTTTTCTTCACGGTTATCCCCAGTTATGGCCAATTGCATATCGTTTCTTAATCTAATCAACTCATCCCTCCGAGCTTCCTCGGTTTCAAGTAAGGATTTCTGCGTCTCTGCATCTTGCTCAAATTGCTTCAGATCATCCTTAAATTTAATTAAACTGGTATTTATTGCCAAAATTTGTCGAGTAATGTTACTCTTTCTTTTCGAGATCTCGTTAAGATCACCCGCTTGTCTTGATAGTGCAGATATTTTGGAATCAAGTACTCTTATTACTTGGTCCTTTTCCGCGGCTATTTTTTCGATCTCGCTGGGATTTATTTTGTTAGAGCCGCACAAAGGGCAGATAACGTCTCCGGAATGTTCCTTTTCAAGCATAGAATATGTGCGCCTAAGTATGTCGAACAAAACCTGCTCCTTTGATCTCCTTTCTTTTAAAGCATTTATTTCGTCCTCTATCTTAGGAACCGATTCAACATCAGCTTTGCCGTATTCTTCCAACATTTTTTCAAGGTTTTTACGAGTTTCCTCCTGTTGATTGATTTGTTCATTTAGCTGGACAATTGTTGATTTATTATTTTGTGCTTGCTTCTCAAGCGCTTCAATTCTTTTATTCGATAATCCTATCAATTTCTCCTTCTCTGCGATTTGGCTGTTTATCCGCAGTATGCGCTGTTCCTTGTTTGGATCTTTCTTTGCCTCCTCACTAATTTTTTCCTGAATAGCTTTCAGCTTTTGTCGAGTTTCATCTAGTAATTTCTTCTTTTCTCGGACTTGTTTTTGGGCTTGTGAAGACTCTCTCATCATCCTGTTTAAGTCTTGAATTTTTAGAAAAAGTTTCTCTTTTGTATCTCCAATGTTGTCTATTATATCATCGTATCTGAGAATCATATCATTAAATCCTTTAAGGTAATCGCTGATTTTTTCAGAGGTCGTGTGGGTTAAAATGCGCATAATCCAACTAACATCACTTAAAACGTTGGTTATAACAAAACCTGGATTTGAACCTTTAAATTTCCCATTTCGAGAAATCAGAGCAGTTTCGTTAACCAAACTTCCACTTAATTTAATGTGCGCTTGATCATTATTTACCCTTATCAGACCGAGATTAGATTTACTTCCATCTTGCAGTATTCCCAACAGTTTTTCTTCTTCTATTATTCTTGGATCTCTATTTGTTGGATCATACGCCAACGCAGCTGCAATGGCCCTTATAATTGATGATTTACCTACAGAATTATCTCCATATATCAACGCAAGCCCAGTATCTGGAAGATCATAAGTTGCTTTTATTATACCTTGAACATTTTCAATATCAATTTTCAACGTTATTCCCCCTAATATACCTCTTCTATTACTTTCGCAACTTCCGCAAAAATTATCCTTCGAATTTCTTCCTGATTAAGCCTGTTTTTACGAATTTTTTCATCAAGTGACGTTATGCAATTGTGGGTTATTTTCCTTCTAATAACTTGATAATCTGTCAAAGCAGCTCCTCCCTTATATAAATTCTATAATAATTGAACCAAGGAAGCTGTGTTTTTTGCGAGTGTTGTTTTTCCTCGTCTAAGACCTCTCTAAGCTTATTCAGAGTGCTTCTTTCTATTCCTGTAACTTCATAGATCTCTAGACCGCCACGGGTCTTACCTGCACCAGATCTTTTGCTTCCTGCTTCACGTTCTACATCGATACTAATTGGTACGTGTCTAAGCAGAGCATAATCCTTAGGAAATATTGTAATTGTGTTGTCTTCTTCAGTTAGTTTTTTCTTCAGTTTTTCAATCAGTGGAGTCTCTCCATTTCTACCTTTGTGCAAGAAACGTCTACAGTCGTTTGCACAACTGTCTTTATATTCCTTAAAATAGATTTCGATTTCGAGCTGCCCAGAATATGGGAACCTAATATTGTTGACATCTTCAGCGTTAGCATTCATTAATTCTCACTCACCATCTCTACAATTTTCAATAAAATCTCATGTTCAATGTCTCTTAAAGATTTAATTTTTCCTTCATTTATCATTGCTTCTATGGAATTTAAAACCTGTTCGGTTTCAATGTCAAATGCACCATTCTCCAGAGAATAATGAGCAAATTGCCTTAATTGATCTTTTGTCAAGGCAGGAATTGCTATTGGATAGAGCCTTGATATTAGCGCTGGATCTACCATGTCGGGCTTATTTGTAGTTGCGATAACGAGGGTGTTTAAATGGTCGATATCGTCCAACAAGTGAAAAACGACTGAATTTATTGAAAAATGCCACTCTTTTGAAATTTCGACATCTCGGCTCATTAAAGTGCTTTCAATGTCATCAAAAATTATTATTTTTTTTTCAATGTGATTGCTTTCAGCGCTGCCCGTAAAAGCTTTTTTTAGTTTTTCTTCAGCCTCTCCCCACTTTGGAGATGCAATGTCAGAGCCGTCAAGCAAGAAAATTTTAACTGGTGCACCCATGCTTATGGATGCTGCTGCCTGTTTCGCTATTTCAGTCTTTCCACAACCAGGAGGCCCAGAAAGCAGAAATCCTGAGAATTTTATTGGAACTTCTTTCTTAAAAACGTAGTCTGCTATCCGAATAATCTTCTTTGCTATATTTTCTTGATAATCAAGAAGCTTCGTGATCTTTATTCTTGTGCTTATTTCCAATTTAAATCAACCCTATAATTGCCTAGATCTAATATTTTCTCTTATGCGCTTGAGGTATTGAACTATATCTGGTGATATTAGGTAGACTTTATCGTTGTTACCGTTATCCTCTACATCAACGGTTGCTTTTTGTGTGTAGTCTGTGCTAAGTGAGTTAAGATTTGTGATGATAGTTCCGTAAATGTTTCCCACACCTCTTCGTTTCTTCAAAAATTTGTTCGTTTTGGCCAACGAGATTTTACCATCATCATTTCCAATTAGTATTGTCAACAAAATTACCCAAGGTTTTTTGGGCACTAAATTCAGTTTCTTAATCTCATCTTTTGAGACGCACTGGGAATATTCTTTCAAAAGTGGCAAAATAGAGTAAAAAGTTATAGCGTGTCCATATCTCTGCTCAGCCCGTTCTGTTACTGTGGTACGCTCATATGAATTTTTTAAATTAATTAGAACTTCTCCAGGATATATTTTTGGTGAGGTTTCTTTACTTATAGAAGTAGGGTCCCAGTTCACAATGCGACTTTCTGAGAGTTCGCTCAATATTTTTAACTGGTTAAGTCTTGTTGGAACTTTTTTCATAAAAAATTCTAGCTTCGTTTCAGTATTCCTCCTATCAACGAATTGTTCCAAAAAAAACTTCATAGCATTTTTATATGTTCTTAATAACGAGTCTTCTTGCACAGTAAATGCGAACTCCCTTAACGTCTTGAATACCGGCTCCCTATCGATTGAGGGATTATTTGCTAATGCTTCCTTAGCATCTTGGAAAAGGGAGTCGACATATTCTCCCAAACTTATACAGTCATCGCATCTGTTAGTGCCAGAATTTGTCTTAGCACCACAAAGAAGACAATTATCATTTATTGCAAACACACTAAATCATGACATAATATAATCATCGTATAAAATCATTATCTTATTCATAAACTATATAATTTGATAATCCCAATCATTTTCCTTGACTCAAGGAGAAGTTAGATATCATAATAAATCATACTGGACTGTAATCATTATGGAACAAATGCAGAACAAGAAAGGGTGGGCACTTCTATCAGGAGGGAAGGACAGTACTTTAGCGGCCCTAAAGATGAGTGAAGAGGGCAGACTTGCCGGTGTAGTCTTTATTGATACTGGGATTGGTTTGAATGAAACAAGGGAATATGTTGAAGACCTAGCATTAAGATTCGACTGGAATCTCAAAATTTTTAAGGGTTATACTAGCTATGATTCGTATGTAATTAAACATGGGTTCCCGACCCCCGCAGGGCACAGCCAAATTATGCACATACTAAAACTCGACGCAGTAAGAAAATTTATATCATGGCACAAAAAAGAGAGGGGAGAGATTCCCCTTCTCTTTTCCGGTGTAAGAAGCTCTGAGAGCAATAGAAGGTCAACTTGGGCCAGAAGATTTCAGTTCTATCAAGGAGCTTACTGGGATTGCCCCATCTTCCATTATACAACTGAACAAGTGTGGAAACTACACTATGAGCATAAAATACCAATAAATAGCGCTTATGGTACCATTGGAAAGAGCGGAGATTGCCTGTGCGGTGCTTTCGGGAATTTAACAGAAAAAAAGATAATTGAAAAATTTTACCCTTATCTATCGGATCATATAAATTACTTGGAAGAACACACAAATTCCAAAAAATACAATAGCTGGGGAAATACCGACAAATCTATTTGCGCTTTAGAGGGGAAAAAACACTCTGAACATTTGCTGTGTAGCGAGTGTTCACTCAAGTCGGTTATTTAGTAGGAGAAGAATATAATGTGCAAGTAAGATTAAATCAACTACGAACTTACGATAGAAATCTAATGCCAAGTCTCGAGAAGAGAAGTGGTTCCTATAGTTTTGCGGTTTGCCTCCCATGTACCCATTGTGACCCCTGTCTGGGCTTCGTATTGATTCCAGCAATGCATCCAGTAGCTTCCTCCCCATTTCCTGCAGCGCTTTCATCAGCCCAACCAGAATCCTTTTTGAGATTAATCTGAATTTCAGACCGGCTGTACCCTCCTGATTTTCGGGCGTGATTCTAGGGGACGTGTGACAGAGATTTTGAGAAGCAGATCACTCAGGGACTCACTACTATGTGTTCAGTATACGCGTTCAACATCCCTCATGAATTCCGCATCAATCAGCAAACACTGGTCCTTGGCAGTTCGTATCATAAGAACCGTGCCAGAATAAGAGAGGAATATGACCTTAAATGGTTCCTTTAGCTCCAGCGGAATATCTGGGCCATGTCCGGGGCATGGAAGACCTATTGCAGTGAATGGATCCCCGAAGTCCCTGCTGAAGGGATATATGGCAATATTCTGCCCTTCCCTGAGCTTCTTTATTTTCAGGATAACCTCCCTTTCCACAGGGCAGTTGTCGCTTTTGTTTATTAAATGCTTTCCACCGTGCAGATTGCACGCTGGTTACCTTTATACGGCGGATGTTATCGCGGAATGATTATTTTAAAGTTGAACCCGGGCCTCCGGCAACATGCAGTTCATCATAATGACATAATATCAGTATGAAAAACCTGGCACTGGCGGCTCAAGCCATGAGGACCCGATAATCCTTAAATATACTCATTCATAATCATGACAGAATGGATGACAGGCTGGAGAGAATTGTAAAAAAGCTTTCCCCCGGACAGAAGATAGCTGTGCATCCATTGAGCACCAGATATGGCGATATCCTTACCGCCGTTGCCGAAAGGTGCGAAACCTTTGATCTCTCTCCTGTGTCCCTGGATGAACCTTTCCAGGCTGAGTTCCTGAATTTCGATGGCGCAACAATTACGGTCAGGACAGACAAATACCCTTGCCTTAAGATAAACATAAGCGACCTGGAGGACATTGTCCCACTGGGCACAGCTTAATCAGAGGGCTAGACCCAGTTCCACACGTCCTTGGAGTATGGCCTTGCCGCAACCAGCGTAAAGCCGGCATCGGGATACTTTCCGGCCGCTTTGTACAGGATTGAAAGATGCATATCCCTCATTGCGCGTGGAAGGAACGTGAATGATCTGTATACTCCGTCAACCGGCCTGGCCAGGATTGCCGCCTTTGGTATCCTTGCCTCAACCGAAAGCCTCTGGACCTCCCTCAGGAAGGGTGAATCCATGTAACTGACCTCGGTACCGCTCCTGGAATGGATCATAGCCCTGAAACCTCTCTTCTC